>JBFYZC010000001.1:0-4884 GCA_041309705.1 Bacillota bacterium
AAGAGGACACTGAACTGCTCCTCGCTTAAAGTAACTGGTAACCAGCGACCTCTGGTATCGGGGAGTTCGTAGGGAGTGCCGGCAGTAACTTCGCGCATCTGGGGTTTAGTGGCGACTACCCGACGCCAAGCATCAATGATGATCCCTTCATGGTCGCTCAAGATGAGATTGCTACTTTTACCCGTTAATTCAAGCCAGAGATGTTTTTTGGCAACTCCAACATAAGGGTCGTAGCCTTCGAAGGTTAGTTTGATAATTCGCTCTAAAGGGACTGCCTCGGAATTAATTAATTTTGCTCCACCAAAATGTTTCCTGAGTAACATACAGAAAGAGGAAGGGTTAAGTGGATTGTTACGTGTGCCATTGAAAAAATGAACTCTGCCAAATTGTGCATGTAATGAGAGCAAAAGTTTTACGGTTTCACCCGAGCCATAGCCAGAGAAGAGAAATTCGTCGGGATAGGGTTGGTGGATTCGATCAATCTTTAAAGGTAGTTTTGCACCAATCTCGGCGGCGAGTACGGCAATGATAGAAGCATCTATAGGCATGATTGTTTCCTCCGTAAATTTTTATTAATATCGCTAAGGAAATGTGATTCGTTTTTTAGGTTGACCTTCAACATGTGTAGGAAGTGAATGGTAATACCATTTAAGTATAGCCTTGAAAAACTCTTTGGTCAATGGTCTGCTTGATTTTGTGAGGGCATATAATGTTTATTGCTATTAAAGATATAATCGTATGCTGCCTTTGAAGGAGGTCTGTCTAGAAATGAGTGACTGGTTTAACCGCGAAGCTAACGAGGTGATTAAGGAGTTTAAGAGCAATCTGAAACAGGGATTAAGTACTCAAGAGGCACGACGGCGTTTGGAGGAATATGGATCGAATCAACTTCATATTAAAGAAAAGATCTCCCCGTGGCGGATTTTAGGTGGGCAGTTTACTGATTTTATGGTGCTAGTCTTATTGGGTGCAGCGGTGGTCTCGGGGATGCTGGGTGAGCATGCGGATGCAATCACGATTATTTTGATTGTAATTTTAAATGCGTTACTCGGTTTTTTTCAGGAGTATCGTGCCGAGAAGTCTCTGGAAGCACTGAGAGAGTTGACTGCGCCACAAGCTACGGTAGTACGTGACGGATTGATGAAGCGGATTGGTGCTGAGGAATTGATTCCTGGAGATATCTTACTCTTGGAGAGTGGGGATCGGATTGCGGCAGATGGTCGTTTGTGCGAGACAGTTGATCTGGAGATTAATGAGGCAACTTTGACAGGTGAATCACTAGGAGTTAATAAAAATGTGCAGCGGATTACCAAGGTACGTCCAGTCTTGGGTGATCAGAAGAATATGGTCTTTGCCGGAACAATTGTAGCGAATGGGCGTGGGCGAGCAGTGGTGACCGCCAGCGGAATGCAGACGGAGATTGGCAAGATTGCGGGGATGATTGCCGGAAGTCAGACGGATGAGACTCCTTTGCAGAAACGTTTGGCGGATTTAGGGCGTTGGTTGGTCTTTTTGTGTCTGGCAATCTGTGCCGCAGTGGCAACGATTGGGATTTTGCGTGGTGAAGTACCACGTCAGATGTTTTTGGCAGCGGTAAGTCTCGCGGTGGCAGCAATCCCGGAAGGGTTGCCGGCAATTGTAACGATTGCGCTGGCATTGGGTGTGCAACGGATGATCAAACGTAAAGCGATTATTCGTAAGTTGCCTGCAGTAGAGACTTTGGGATGTGCGACGGTGATCTGTTCTGATAAAACCGGAACACTGACGCAGAATAAATTGGAAGTAACTCGTTTTTGGACGGGAGTGGCTGATTATCATAGCCAGATTAAAGGAGAGTTAACCAGTGATCTGCGGCAGCTTTTAGAAGTGGGTGTCTTGTGTAATAATGCAGAGTTGCAGCTGAAAAAGAATGGTGAAAAAGAGATTCTCGGTGATCCTACCGAGGGTGCATTGTTGTTGGCGGCAGTTAAGTATGGGCTTGATCCGGAGCGCTTAAAGCAACAACAGCTTCGTCTGAGAGAGCTTCCTTTTAATTCAGAACGTAAGCGAATGAGTGTCTGGGTTAAGAAAGAAAATGGTCAAGGATTGTTAGTTAAGGGAGCAGCAGATATCATTCTAAACCGCTGTACGCACATTGCCACGGCGAATGGTAGTGTTAATTTTGATGCACATTATCGTGCAGCAGTAAAGCGCCGTTTGGAAGACTGGGGCGCTGAAGCACTGCGAGTGTTGGCGTTTGCCTATCGTCCGGCAGAATTGGGCGAGTCGCTACAGGAACCGGAGCAGAATCTGATTTTAGTTGGTTTGATGGGCATGAGTGATCCACCTCGTCCGGAAGTGCGTCAAGCGATCTTAAAATCACGTCAAGCGGGAATTCAGGTGAAAATGATTACCGGTGACTATCCAAAGACTGCCGCGGCGATTGCGACTCAGATTGGTCTGTTACGTCCTCAAGGTGAGATTATGACTGGAAGCGAGATGGATCAACTTTCGGATCAGCAACTTGCCAGAAAGATAAAGCAGATCGATGTTTTTGCGCGAGTCGATCCGCATCATAAACTTCGCGTGGTACGTGCTTTACGTGCTAATCACGAGATTGTGGCGATGACTGGCGACGGAGTGAATGATGCTCCGGCAATTAAAGAGGCAGATATCGGAGTGGCAATGGGTTTGAGTGGTACGGATGTCACGAAAGAAGCCTCGGCGATGGTGATCTCGGATGATAATTTTGCGACAATTGTAGCGGCAATCGAGGAAGGACGTACGATTTACGACAATATTCGTAAATTTATCCGTTATCTGTTGAGTTGTAATATGGGCGAGATTCTGACGATGTTTGGTGGGCTTTTGTTAGGTCTGCCAATGCCTTTGCTGCCGATTCAGATCTTATGGGTTAATCTGGTGACTGATGGTCTACCAGCAATTGCTCTGGGAATGGATTCTCCCGAATCAGGAAGTATGCTGCGTCCTCCACGTTCGACGCGGGAAGGGATTTTCAGTCGTGGCTTGGGCGGGAAGATTTTTTGGCAGGGTTTAATCATTGGGGCAGCAACACTCCTAGTCTATCTGCTGCAATTAAAGAAAGGTGGTAATCTGCTCGAAGCACGTACCGCGGCGTTTGCGGCATTAGTCTTTGCACAGCTTTTCTTTGTCTTTCAGTGTCGTTCGGAAGAGAATTCGTTATTTCGTTTAAAAGCGAAACCCAATTTTTATCTCTTGGGAGCAGTAAGTATCTCTACTTTAATGCAGGTCTTAGTAATGACTTTTCCACCATTGCAAAAGATCTTTTATACTACCACTCTGGATGCAAATACCTGGCTCTTGATTTTAGGAATTACTTTTGGAGGAACCTTGCTGGGGGATCTCTGCGGTCAGCTGCAGAAGTTTTTGCAGCGTCATTTGACAATCTTTGGAGTTAGGACGCATAGAGTTCGTGGTTAGGTGTAAAAATAACCTCAAAACATCTATATATTTTGAGGTGAGATTGTGTTTGAAGTAATTCTGTTTGGCGGTATAATCTGTCTCTTGTTTTTTGTACCGGTTAATTTTCGGTTTTTCTATCGCAAAGTGGCAACTGAGGATGTGCTGATTGCTGAGATGATTTTTTTGAATGGAATGATTAAACGAGGAATGATTACTAGTCTTTTGCACCCTAACAACGCAGATGGGAGTAAAAATGAGCAGGAGTTTGGACGCTGGTTTTTTATTAAGCAAGCACCTAAACCACCCAAAGTAAAGAAAAAAGCAGCTATGCCAGAAATGGAAGCATTAAATCCAGTCGAGCGAATTGGACGGTTTGGGTTGGGGATTACGTTGTTGAGTTATTTTTTGCCGGCTAATTATGTTAATTGGTTAAATGTTAAAGAAACTCTGGAGCGTCGTGGTGCCTTTATTAAATTTCGTTGGGTAAGTAGGCTGGGGACTGGTGAACCAGCCTTAACTACATTTTTAGTAGGATTTTTATCAGGAGTAAAAGGAGTTATCACTTCGCTCTTGAGTCATGTTGGTGCTTTTCGAGTTGCCCCTGAGTTGAAAGTCTATCCTGACTTTACTAAAACCTCATTGGATACGGTGGTGGATTGTATATTTAGTATTAAGCTGGGATATATTATTCTTGCAGGATTATTGGCGAAGTTACGACGCTAATATATGAAGGAGGGTGTCGAAGATTTTTAATAATAATGAACATCCAATTGAAGGATTAATGAAGACTGCGATGCAAAATATTAAAGAAATGGTCGATGTGAATACCATTTTAGGTGATCCGGTGGAGACGAATGATGGTAGTATTATTGTACCGATTTCACGAGTAACTTTTGGTTTTGCGGCAGGTGGAAGTGATTTTGAAGGGGCACAACCCAAAGGAAAAGAGCAAAAAAATCAGGATGGTCAAGAGCAAAACGGTCTGCCTTTCGGGGGTGGAAGTGGTGCAGGGATTACGATTAATCCCGTAGCATTTTTAGTAGTTAATAAAGAACAAACAAAACTGCTTCCAGTGGAGAATAATATGGTGGTGGATCGAATTCTGGATGCGGCTCCAAAACTTTTGGACAAGTTACAAACAATCTTTAATACTTCGAATAGAACGGAAAATAATAATAAAGAATTACAATAAGTGGTTTTTAAAAATAATTAAATAAATTTTTATAGCTATCGTTAAATGGTAATTGAATATCGTTTAAATACCGCAGATAACTGCGGTTTTTCTGCTGCTTATTTGTGAATGTTTTTAGTAAAAATTAGTCTTATTTGGAAGGAAAAATCAAATTGATTGCGAATATCTCTTTAGTAGTAGAAAATGGATATTTTTATGATATTTTCTGCTATTTTTAAAAATTATTTGCTAGGAGAGAGAAAGTGCGACACGGAAAATTATTAATCGGG
>JBFYZC010000002.1:0-11383 GCA_041309705.1 Bacillota bacterium
ACCAAAGTAAAAGTAGCAGTAGTGCATGGTCTGGCAAATGCTAAAAAATTAGTGGAGCAGCTCAAAGCCGGTGAGGTAGCATACGATCTGGTGGAAGTGATGGCTTGTCCGGGAGGCTGTATCGGCGGGGCTGGTCAACCAATCGGAGCTGATCTGAAAGTTAAACAAGCACGCTCGCGAGGTATTTATGATGCCGATAAGCTTTCTCAATTGCGTAAGTCACAAGAGAACCCAGTCGTAGCAAAATTCTATGAGAAGTGGCTTGAGAAACCGAATAGTCACGAAGCACATGAAAGTTTGCATACCCACTATTTAAATCGGGGACGAATTGCTGGTGAGGATATTCAACTTTTAACCAGTACGGCACAGAAAAAGATGGATATTGCAGTTTGCGTAGGTACTTGTTGTTACTTGAAGGGCTCTTATGATACCTTAAAAGAGTTTTTACAACAAGCAGAGCAAGCTAAAGTTGATGATAAGATTAATTTACATGCTACTTTCTGTCTTGAAAATTGTGCAGGTGGACCATCAGTGCGTGTTAACGAAGAGATCATTAGTGAAGTTACCGCTGATAAAGTCGCTAAGATTTTCAAGAATAAGGTGATTGACAAGCTGAAATAGTTAGCTGATACGAATTGTTGTGTAGTTTTAATATTGAGATGGGATTAATGCCGGGAAATATTCTTTTAAACGAGTATTTTCCGGCATATTATTTATTAATTAATTTTTTAAAATTTCAATAAAATAAAACTGAATTTTATAAAAAATTATTTATAAAGTATTAAGTTAATTTTAAAGGATTTTTTAAATGTAAATAAAAGTATTAAGTATAGTAAATAACTATTAATCTTTCATAATTATTGTTGTGCTTTAGAAACTATTTTATTTAGAAAGTAACGCAATTTGGGGTAAAGTTATCCGGAAAAATGGAGGTGTTGGTGTTTAATGTTTAGTAAGAAAGGAATATTGATGACCACTCTGTTAGGAATACTTTTGGGAGTTGGTCTGGGAAGTTGGGAAGTACAGGCGCAAAGCCAGGTACAACTAAGTATTCTGGGTACTGGTGATCTGCATGGAAATCTGTATGGCTATGATTATTTCTTAAATAAGGAAATAAATTCGGGTATGGCTAAAATAGCAACTTTGGTCAAAAAGGTACGCAAAGAAAAGAAGAATGTAATCTTAGTCGATGTAGGTGATGCTCTTCAAGGTAATTTAACAGAAATTTTTAACAACGAGAAGATTCACCCAATGATTCAGGCGATGAATGAATTGAATTATGATGCTTGGACGCTTGGAAATCATGAATTTAATTTTGGTTTAAAATATTTAAATCAAGCAATCAATGATTCGAAAGCAACCGTACTAGCAGGAAATATCTATAAAGGACAGCAACGTTTTGCAAAAGCTTATCAGATTATTGAGGTTCAGGGTGTCAAAATAGCAATTATCGGGATGATTACGCCACATGTGACTACTTGGGAAGCTGGTACTCCTGAAAATTATAAAGGATTAACTTTTACTGATCCGGTAATTGAAACCAAAAAGGTGATTGCTGAATTAAATGGTAAGGCAGATGTATTAATTGGAGTAATGCATCTGGGATTAGAACCTGAGTATGGAATGAAAAATTCTGGAATCAAGGCGATTGCCGAGGCTAATCCCGAGTTAACAGCAATTGTGGCAGGACATGCACATCAAAGTTTGGCTAATCAGAAGATTAATGGAGTTTTGATTGTTGAACCAGGGGTTAATGGCGAGAAGGTTGCTGAGATTGATTTGAAAATTAAGAAGCAACGCCAGAGATGGGTTGTTAATGCTAAAAAAAGTCAAAATTACGAGATTAAAAATATAAAAGAAGACCCGACTTTTTTAGCAAAATTTAAGAAATACCATCATCGAGCATTAGGTGAAATCAATAAAGTGATTGCCAAGGTTAATGGGGATTTTCTGCCGAATCGAGAATATTTCCCGGGAATTCCAATGGCACAGGTTCGAGATACTGCTTTGATCGAACTGATTAATAAAATTCAGTTATATTATACTAAGGCAGATCTTTCCGCAACTGCTTTATTTAACAATCAAGCAGATTTAAATTCTGGTAGTTTTAAAATTAAGGATTTGGCGAATATTTATCCGCATCCCCATACATTGGTAGCAGTAAAAACTACTGGAAAACAATTGAAAAATTATATGGAATGGTCAGCTAAGTTTTACAATCAAGCTAAACCAGGAGATATTACTGTTAGTTTTAATTCAAACATGCCAGGCTATAACTACGATATGTTTGACGGCTTGAATTATGAGCTTAATGTAGCTGCTCCAGAAGGGAAACGAATCGAAAATCTTAGTTTTAAAGGAAGACCAGTTACGGATGAGATGACTTTTACGCTTGCCATGAGTAATTATCGTTTTGAGAATTTAATCAAAATCGGTTATTTTAAAGCAAGTGATAAGGTCTATGATTCAACGGAAAAGAATTCGGGGCAGAGTGAAATTCGGGAGCTAATTATTAATTATTTGCGTCAAATAGAAAAGGTGACGCCAGGAGTTGACGAAAATTGGAAATTAACTGGAGTTGAATTTGATCATCCTTTAAAAGATGAAGTTTTAGAAAGTGTAAAAGCTGGAAAAATCAAACAGAACTACGTTAATGGTGCTGCTTTAAATGTTTATCAGTTATCTAATAAAGGTGTTTTGCCATATCAAATTATTGATATTTTATCCATTTCCGATCTTCATGGTTCGTTAGTTAAAAATGGCAAAAACGTTGGGATTGCTGCTTTGGTAAATGAAGTGAAACAGATTAAAAAAGTTAATCAGAATACTATTTTTGTAGCAGCTGGAGATCTCTTTCAAGGAAGCGCAGAATCGAATCTACTTTATGGTAAACCAGTTGCTAAAATCTTAAAAGAAGCTGGTTTGGTAGCTTCGGCAGTTGGAAACCATGAATTTGATTGGAGTATGAAAAGAATTCCCGACTGGGCTAAAGACGGTGGTTTCGATTTCTTGGCAGCTAATATTTATGATGAAAAGAAGAATCGTCCTGCTAAATTTGTCAAACCATATCAAATTATCAATTTAAGTGGGATAAAAGTTGCTTTGATTGGTTTAACCACGCCAGAAACTTTTTATAAAACAAAATTTGAGAATGTTAATGGTTTGATGTTTAAAAACCCAGTCGAAATTTTGCCCCAATATGTAGATGAGGTACGTAAAAAAGGTGCTGATTTTGTAATTGCCTTAACTCATCTGGGAGCAAATCAGGAGAAAAACGGGGTAATCACAGGAGAAGCGGCAGAAATTGCGAAAGTTCCGGGATTAGATGCGATTATTGCTAGTCATACTCATCTCTCAATTGCAGGTAAAGTTGGTAAAGTACCATTGATTATGCCTTATTATAATGGTCGTGCGCTTGGAAAAATTTCTTTGATTGTGGCAAAAGGCACTAAGAAACTTAAAGAATTAAAATTTTCGGTTGATCATCTTTATTTACATCCTGGTTCAGTAATAGAAGATGAGAAGAGTAAAAAGATTTTAGACCAGTTTCTGGTAAAAGTTGGTCCGGTGCTTTCGGAGAAGATTGGTGTTGCTCAGATTAATTTAATGCATGATAGTAGAGGACCTTCTTTGATGGGGGAATGGGTTTGTAATATTATGCGTGAAAAGACTGGGGCGCAGATTGCACTACAAAATGGTGGTGGACTAAGAGTTTCTTTGGGAAAAGGTGATCTGACGGTTGGAAATATGTATAGTTTAATGCCATTTGATAATACTTTAGTTACTGCTAAGCTAACTGGGTTGCAGATTCGTGAAGCAATTGAGAATGGTTTGGGTAATGAAAGAATTAGTTTCGGTCAGGTAACTGGTGTTTATTTGACTTATGATCTTGCTAGACCTTTTGGACAAAGAATTATAAAAATTACCTTAGAGGATGGAACACCACTTGAGAACGATCGCTATTATAGTGTTGTCGCTAATGATTTTATGTTTGATGGTGGTGACAACTATAATATTTTGCAGCATGGTCGTGAGATTAAAAATACAGGAATTCCAGTTCGAGATGTGATTATTGATTATATTAAAAATAAGAAGACTATTAATCCTGTCTACAAAGGTAACCAGAAACCAGTTAATCAAGAAAAAGCAGCTTAAGCAGTTGTGTGTTTCAGATTTTATCTTTAACTATAGTACTTTTTAACCATTAAGTAAATTTTGTGATGAAGTCATAAAGAGATTAATTGAAACCCATGCTATATATTTTTCAAGTAAAGATCTTTCATTTTAACGAATAAAAATATCCAGCGTATTAAGGATTTTTTATGAAGCTAAAATGAAATAGATCTTTCAGAAAATATATATATTATCAGCATGGGTTTTTTGTTGCTAAAAATTAATTATAAATATTTTTTAAATAACTTAGAGGTTATTATATTAATTTATCACAGTTAATTTAAAATACATAATTTTTAGAAAACATGTTAATGTTAAAATATACCAAAATATAAAAGTGGAGTTAAAAAGAGATTCGTTGTAAATTGTATTTTGTTTAATGGATGATTTAACGATTAAAAACTAATTATATTTACATTTCTGTTAAATTCCGCTAATTTTCGGTGCTGTTTATTTAAAAATATTTAGTATTAAATAATATGAACTTCCATTTTATAACATTGTAATTTTATAAAACTTATGATATTATTGAATTCAAATTGATTTAAAAGTGAAATATTAATAATTTGACACTGGTTGTGATGTAAAAAAATGGGTTTTTGTTTATTTGAATCTTAAAATGAGTTTAACTTTTTATTGTAATGATATTAATGAAATCGATTGACTTAGAAAGAGGGTGTATCTTATATAAAATAAACCAAATAATCTATACCAAGATTTGTAATATATATTTTTTGGTAAAGATCTTTCATTTTACCGAGTGAACCCTTAGTAGGGACAGGTCGCGACCTGTCTCTACTAGAGATTTTTTGCGAAGATAAAATGAAATAAATCTTTCCGAAAATATATAAAAGGTGGATGTAAATAACTATATACTTTGCATAGTTAACTGAGCAAATGTAAGTTGCTTCTGCTGTTTTTACAAAAAATAATTTTTAAGTGTAGATTTTTAATATTTATCTCTTAATGTTTTTTAACTCTTAAATAATGACTAAACAATTAGTAAAAATTAAAATTAGGGGTGGAATAATGGCAAAGCAGATTAATCGTATTTGGTCGGTAATTAGTAATGAGAAATCAGAAGAGCAGTTACGTATTGAAATTGATGTAATGGTAAAAAATTCCAAACGAGCACAGGATGAATTTATGAAATATGAGCAACAGCAGATTGATCAGATTGTTGCGCAGATGGTTTTGGCAGGAATTGCAAACAATAAGCAATTGGCTAAGATGGCAGTAGCAGAAAGTAAAATGGGAGTTTATGAAGATAAGATTACCAAAAATCTTTTTGCCACTGAGATGATCTATCAAAATATTAAAGATCAGAAAACAGTTGGTCTAGTTGAAAAGAATTTAGCAGAAGGATATATGAAGATAGCAGAACCAGTAGGAGTGATTGCTGGAGTAACCCCGGTAACGAATCCTACATCAACAACAATGTTTAAATGCTTAATCAGTATTAAAACGCGTAATCCAATTATTTTCAGCTTTCATCCGAAAGCGTTTCAATGTAGCAGTGCTGCTGCGAAAATAATGCGGGATGCAGCGATTGCAGCAGGAGCACCAGCTGATTGTATTAGTTGGATTGAGCAGCCATCGATTGAAGCGACTAATATCTTGATGCGTCATCCTGGAGTTAGTTTGATTCTGGCAACTGGTGGTCCCGGAATGGTACAAGCAGCATATTCGAGCGGAAAACCTGCTTTGGGTGTAGGACCTGGAAATACACCATGTTATATTGAGAAAACTGCCCAACTTAAAAGAGCAGTTGAGGATCTGATTTTGAGTAAAACTTTTGACAATGGAGTGATCTGCGCTTCTGAACAAGCAGTGATTATTGATCAAGAAGTCTTCAGGGAAGTAAAAACGATCATGCAGGAGTCTGGCTGCTACTTTTTAAAACCAAAGGAGATTAATAAACTTTCTGAATTAGCAATTGATAGTAAACGTGGTACGATGAGTGTTGCAGTAGTAGGTCAATCGGCATTACAGATTGCAAAAATGGCTAAGATCAAAGTTCCTGCAACCACTAAAGTTTTAGTGGCAGAGTTAGAAGGGGTTGGACCTGCTTATCCACTCTCGCGTGAGAAATTAAGTCCGATTCTGGCTTGTTATGTGGTACCGGATGTAGAAACAGGGATCAAACGTGCCGAAGAGATGGTTGCTTTTGGTGGTTTAGGGCATACCGCAGTAATTCATTCTGAAGATGAAACAGTAATTAATAAATTTGTGCATCGCATACGTGCTGGTCGCTTATTGGTGAATACACCTGCTTCACAGGGAGCAATTGGTGGTATTTATACTAATAATACTCCATCATTAACCTTGGGCTGTGGTTCGATGGGTAGAAATTCTACTACTGATAATGTAAGTGTACAAAATTTAATTAATATAAAACGTGTTGCTTTACGACGTGAAGCTAATAAGTTTTCTGAAAACTAATAAATTAATATTATTTAAGAAAATTTATTTGTTTTTTGGAGTACCAAAATAGGGCTCACTACTGATTTCGTTTATATACATAGAATAAAATCTCCAGAAGTAATCTGCTGGAGATTTTATTTATAATGTTTTGATAAGTTGAATAATCTTTAGAGATAATAGAATAAAATAGAGTTAATCAAAAATTAACATTAAAAAGAAGCAAGTAATTAAGCTATTTACAATATATGGATAATAATTATTTAAAACTAGCAGGAATTTATAAGTTTTCGTCAAAATTAATTTCTGAAGCGATTAAAAATAAGGGGTGTAACTGTGGTTAATGAATCCAATACTATTTTAATTTTATCTGCTAGTTATGGCGGGGGTCATAATCAAGTTGCGCGGGCTCTTACGGAAGCTATTCAGATGCAAGATCCAAGTATGAATGTGATTACTATTGATTATTGTGATTTATTGTTACCTTTTATAAGTCGATTAAGCCAATTTAGTTATTATCAGAGTATGCGTTGTTTTCCGGTTGGAGTTGGTTATGGTATTTATTATCAAGCTACTGGTAAGATTGCGACAGATTCTTTTTGGCAAAGATGGATGAATAATTTAGGATATTCAGAATTAACAGCATTAATAGAACGTTTAAATCCAAGAATTGTTATTTCTACTTTTCCAATTCCATCAGGAGTGCTTTCTCAAATGAAAGAGTCAGGAGTGCTTAAAGTTCCAGCAATTACAGTGATTACTGATATTTGTGTACATAATCAATGGATTCATCCATATACGGATTTATATATAGTAGGAGATCAAGAAGTTGCGGATGGTTTAGTTGAACGTGGTGTTTCTAGGGGGAAAATTGCAGTAACTGGGATTCCAATTTTGCCTTCATTTAGTCAAAATTTTGACCTTGAGCAAATACGTCAAGAATTTGAAATTAAACCAAAGGAAAAAGTAATACTTTTTATGGGAGGAAGTCAAGGACTCTTTATGACCACTCGTTTTTCTCAAATTTTTGATAGTTTAGATAACAATACTAAAGTAATTATAATTACTGGCTCAAACACTGAACTTTATGAGAAGCTGAAAAATTCACTGTCAAGTTCGAAGGTTAAAATTATGAATTATGTTGAGAAGATGGCTGGTTTAATGCAATTGGCAGATGTTTTAATAACTAAATGTGGTGGAATTACAGTTTCGGAGGCTCTTGCTACCGGATTGCCTATGATTATCTATAAACCAATGCTAGGGCAAGAAGCGATGAATGCTGATTATTTATGGCGTCATCGGGCAGCAATTATTGTTAAAAGTGAACATCGCTTGCATAATGCTATTAAATGCATGATCAGTGATAAGGATTTTCGGGAACGCTTTCGTAGAAACTGTTTGAAACTTGGTTCACCAAATTCATCTGAATTAAGTGCAGCTTTAATCTTGCAACAACTTTCAAAGCCAGTTGATAATTATCTTAGCTATAACTGTGATACTAATAATAATGTTAAAAAAATATCTCAATATTATGTATAATTATAAATTTTAGATATAATAAAATTATTTTCGAAGGAGTCATAATGTGCAACAGAGAAAAAAGTTTTTTCAATATGCAGTATTAGGGTGCTTTTTAGCATTAATTGCTGCCTTAGAGTTTGTTAGAATGTCATTAACTATGGTGCTCTTACCAAGTTTTTTAACTAGTTTACACTATAATACTGCTGGTATAGGAATGATAATTTCAGCTAATCTTTTAGCTGATAATTTTATGAAAAGCACTGCCGGATTATTAATTGACCGTAAAGGTCCGTGGATAATTTTATTTTTTGGAAGTATTCTAGTTTTAGTAGGGACAATTTTAATTGTCAATTTTCCATCGCAGTTGTGGGTGTTGGTTTTAGCCTCAATTATTTTAGGGATTGGAGTTGCACCTACTTGGCCTGGAGTGGTGACTGGTGCAATTGAGATTGTGGGCGAAGCAAAACGTGGTACAATGATCAGTATCATCTCGGTGGTATGGTTGGCGGGTGGAGGGATTGGTCCTTTTTTGATGGGATTTTTAATTGACACCAAGCTGCTTAATTCATTAAATGTGGTGAATCTTTCAATTGTAAATGCCTATAAAACTGGATTTTCAATTTTGAAATTTTTTGCATTATGGGCAATAATTGTATCAATTTTGGGTTGGATAGCTTCGCGAAAGTTATCACTATTTCATCCCAAGAATTCTTCTGCTCAAAATACGCAAAGAAAAAGAAATTTTAAGGAATTATGGAATAGTTTTTGGAAGATTAAAGGTTTAATTCCCGGCATGTTTTTTCAAACGATGTCACTTGGGATGTTGATGCCTAATTTACTACCATATGCAGTTAAAAATCTTCATTTAACTGAAGCTAATTATAGCTGGTTGCTTTTTACCGGAGGAGCTGTGGTGGTTGCATTTATGATTCCAGTAGGTTATCTGGCAGATCGATGTGGGACAAAATCTTTCTTAGTGACCGGATTTAGCTTAGTAGCTATTTCTTTATTCATTTTGCCCACCTATGCAAATCGTGATAACATTTGGTATATTGTGGCTTTAACAGCGTTTTCT
The DNA here is from genome assembly GCA_041309705.1 of Bacillota bacterium. Lineage (GTDB taxonomy): Bacteria > Bacillota > UBA4882 > UBA8346 > UBA8346 > JBFYZC01. The sequence continues at coordinate 9,191 of JBFYZC010000002.1, forward strand.
TACGCTTTGATTCAGCCAGCCTGGAATGCATTACTTGCGGGAGCAATTCCGCCCAAACAACGGGGTGCCTTGATGGGACTATTTATGTCAATTGAAGGGTTTGGTTTTGGTGTTGGACCAATTATTGGAGGTTTATTGGGGACAAGCAAAGGAATAAAAATATTTTCACAAACTGGTTTAGCAATTCCGTTTTATGTTAGTAGTATTTGTTTATTAATTATGGCAATTGTATATTTGCTTTATCCAATTCATCAATATCGTTTTGAGGATGAATAATATGATTATTATATTTTTTTCAATAATTTTATTGATTTGGATTATAATATATCCTGGAACGGATTATTTCACACGTTATCTGGATCTTCGAGTTATAAAAAAGGGTAAGAAGGATCAGAGTGGTCGTTTAAAGATTGCTCTCACTTTTGATGATGGTCCAGATCCGTTATATACCCCACAGTTATTGGAGATTCTAAATCAATTTAATATTAAGGCAACGTTCTTTCTGGTGGGAGTAAAAGCGGAGCAAAATCCAGAGTTAGTAGCAAGAATATTAGCAGCAGGACATGAAATTGGATTACATACGTATCGGCATCATCACGCCTACTTAATGGATGTTAGTCATAGTCTTGAATCAGTATATCTAGGAAAGGCAACTTTGGAAAAGCTATTAAAAAAACCAATTGTTTGGCTGCGTCCACCTTGGGGTGCTTTGAATTTGTGGCAACGTTATGCACTTAAAAAATTAGGCTTGAAGATAGTACTATGGTCTGTAAATGCGAAAGATTGGAAATTAAGCACTGGTTCAAAAAAGATTATTTCGCATTTAAAACAGCAAGTCAGTAATCATGATATAATTGTATTACATGATTCTGGAGGAGAGTTGAATGCACCAGTGGAGATGTTGCAAGCTTTGCCGGAAGTAATTATATCTTTACAAAAAGCTGGTTTTCGTTTTCTAACTTTAAGCGAGATTCAGGGAGATGAAAATGACTAATTTTTATCAAAGATTAAGTGAAATAATCGATCAACAGTATTTGCAAAAAGTTAAAGCGACCACAATTCCTGGTTCGACTGAAAAAATATTATTAATCTGTTTCCATCCTTATCAGAATAAAAAGTTAGTTAGATTAGGTGATAATTTGATAATTGAGCCAAACGAGTTGGTTGGGGAGTTCCATCTTTCTAATCGGCGTATTTTGGAGCTTGCGGCAGATAAATCAGAGCGTTCCATTGAATGGAGAATTTTACAATTACTAAAAAAAGATTTTACTTGTTTAGCAAATGCTTGTCGTAATGGAGAAATTTCTGATTCAATCAAAGGTTTTTATGGGGTATTGGTATTAGTGGCAGGGGCGAAGCGGTTAGGGTTTATTTTAATTCCTCTGCCCAAGGGATTACGCCGTTGGTGGATTGGCTTGTGGGAGTCGATGTTACGACGAGTTAATTATTCTTATCAAACCAAGAAAAAACCTAAGCAAATGACTCCATATGAAGTTTGGATCTCTCGTGAAGAGTTGCTGAGGCGATATTAAGGATAGTTGTTTTGTATTAGAGTTTTTGGTGATAAAAATTAGCGATAGACAAAATGTCTATCGCTAATTTTTATTTTTTTGAAAGAATATTTCTTAGTTGCTCAAATTGGGATTTGGAAAGATGTCCAAAACAGATACCAGCCAAATATTCTCGTTTGCGTGGATCGACCAAGTCGCAACTGGTACAAAGACCTTCGAGATTACTGACATTGATATTCTCAAATGAGATGGTAATTGTCAGCTGACTGTTGCTGGGGAGTGAATCGTTTAATCTAATCATAAACCCGCCAAAATTAAGATTATCTACTTCGCCAGTAACATTTTTATTGCTTTTGGTACGTAAGCTGGCGGTGATTCGTTTTGATTTTGAATTTTCGTGGACAAAACCAATTGTCTCTGGTGGTGTTGCTGGAAGTGGACTGGTATTTGATTTTTTTTCATCAGCAATCGGAGTATTACTTTGTTTTGGATTTTGTCGCATTGTTTGAATGATTTTATCAATCATTTGTTGGTTCATCGAGACTGCAGAACCGCTTTTTGGCAATTCTGGCGGAATATTTAAATCTGGTTTAACTGGAGCTTCAGCATTAAGTTTTGCTGCTGCAGGATTTGGTTGCTCCAGTGGAGGTGTAAACATACCTTTGTTAGTTGTAAACTCATT
>JBFYZC010000003.1:0-3996 GCA_041309705.1 Bacillota bacterium
CTCAGTATAGAAATGTATCGGATTATCTTTAGGTTTCTTTGCTTGATAATCCCAATTTGACTGATTTTTAATCTGTGCATTAGTAGCCTTGGCTCCCAAGTAATGTCCTTGCCCATCACCAATCGCTTTCTCGATTGACATGGTATACCATTGATAAGCATAAGAATGCTGCGCGGCAGGAGCTTGTATTGGAATCAAATCAGATTTCAACCGTGTAAAACAGACCATTTCTCGCATCTCTAGATTCTCATCCGCAATCAAACCACCTAACAGAGAAGATTTATACTGTTCGACCACCAATCCATAGCGCAGCAGCATGGTTTTTATATAATCCCGACAAACTTCGCCAACCCATTTTCCACCCACACATGCTTCTTCACCTTTACCCCAGAAAGGATCCAGCAACACCAGCCTTTTCGGCATATAACTTTGGGGAATTGCTTTGGCTTCGATTTGATCACTCACCTTTTTGGCTAAAGTTGTCACCAGTTGATTTCCCAAAGAATGACCTAACAAACGAATCTCTTTTTGATATCCCGCAAAGACTTGGTGATAATTTTCATAAGCTAATTCAGTTATATTTTTACTATTATTATTATAAATACGATAGGAGACCAAACCATTTTGGTAAGCATAACGCATACCCTGACAATCATTATCTGCTCGATAAAGCTTCGCTTGTGCATCCTTTACTTCTACCTCGTCAGCAAACTGTGACCAATAAAAAATCGCCACATTCCAGCCAGCATTCCGCCAGCTTCCAATGGTATTCATCTGTTTTACATATTTGTTATTTGAAAAAAAAGGATTCTCACGATAATAATCCGTTATTGTAGAGGTTGCTTGCCAACCATGAATATAAAGTACGGTTGGTTTAGCTTGATCAAAATAAGAATTCACCCGTCCCGAGACCCATTTTTCCATTTCACCACCAGAACCTAAAAAATATATTCCATAATCAAGGTCAATCGTGGTAAAATTCCAATTAATATCTTCTAATAACTCCTGATCAAGATCTTTAATCTTCTTCGCATCAAACTCCACTCGATATTGCGTATTGGGGCGTAAACCTTGATAATTCGTACTATCTGTGGTCATTTGGAACTGAAACTTTGGTTTAATAGTTAATTTACGAGAATTTGCCTCATAATTCAGGCTAATCGGAACGATTGATTTATCACTAATTCGGATCAGTCTAATATTATTGGTATTCAAACTATCGGCTTCCATATCCTCATTAAAGGTACAAGTAATCCAGTCAGAGAGCGCTACTTTAGTTGCATTTACTTCTGGATATTTTGATGAAATTTTTGGTAACACTCCTTTAATATGTTTAGTTAATTCTTCATCTCCTTGGACTTCAATTGTTTTTTGATTTTGGCACCCCAACAGCCCCATAATTATTAGCAAAATAAATATAGATGATATATTCCTTTTTACCATAATTTATAGACCTCTTTCTTTAATTAAAATTTTATATACATTATTATAGAATTTTTTTACATTTTTGTCAATAATAGTTGCAAAAAAAGACTGCACTAAGTGCAGCCTTTTTCTTTATTGAGCCATCATTCTTATGGTGTTTCACAATAAATCTTTATCCCGTTATCAAAAACCGGGATATATTTAGTCTGTTTTGGTTCACCATTGGTTAATCCCTGATAAGAAAAGTCATTACTCGGACTCCAGAAGCTGGTTGATTGTGGTGCAGAAATTCTAAACTGTGCCTCTTTACGATAAGCCGACTGTCCACCAGGATAAATCTTGGTACCAGTAAAGTCAACCACTACGTAATAAATATTCCCACGCAGATGTTGCAGTTGAGAAACCGTTGCCCCATTATTCACGCCCAGAGTTACAGTTAGATCTCCAACCCCGTAACCTGCCGCAATCACTTCACTGATATCAATGTAGTATCTGAAAGAGAGTTTATCACCAACCCGAGCCGGCCAACCGGAACGATTATTCAACATCGCCTTCACTTCGGTATAGTTATTACTTACAGAATTCAAGCTAGCTTCCACGAAGAATTCATCATTACTAGGTGTTTCCATCGCTTGGAAGTTCGCAATTGGAGTACCGCCATGCAGTCGATACATCTCAGCCAACGCTCCGACCAGACCGGCATTGTAATCGCAAGCTACTTCGTTTGAAACATAGTCATTAATCTGATCATTATAACCATCACCACTATCTGGTCCACCCACCAAAGCTCCGTAAAGCACATGGCGATGGTTAGCAGGCACCGCCTGACTATCTGCCCAGGAGCTATGCGCCGTACGATGATGTGGATGTTGTGGTGGGTTCACCCCAAAACCAACCATAAAGCTACGTTGTCTCGGATTACTTCCTAATGCATAGTTGATCTGATTCTCAGCAAAAGTACGGTAGCTATTCTGCCGCGCACTATCACAACCATCCCAGTTGGCATAGATTGCTGCCAGAAAAGCCTGCGTAGTTGCATAACGCAAGCTACCCCATTGATCAAGCCACGCCAGACCACCCGAGGTGTATCTGATCTTTTGACCATTATAGCCGGTCGTCCAGTAGTCGAGATTCATCTGCAAGGCATCTTTGTAAAACTGTTTATTGGTAATTCTCGCTAGCAATAATTCAGTACCATAATGAACATCATCCCAGCAATGTGCCCATTTATAAGAGATGGTAGTTGTTTGTGGCTCGGTTCCCCAATTCGCAACATATCCTTCAGCTTTATTTAAATAAAATTGGTCATTAGTGGCTAAATAGAGCCAAGCAGCCGACCAGGAGAGTTCATCATAGAAACCACTCCACGAATTATAAAAACCATTCGCCGCAGTATATCCAGCATCACTCTTGGTCTGATCCGCAAACTCAAAGAGTGTCTTCGCGTGACTCAGACAAGTTGCCGCATAACTTGGATTGGTAGCTTTAAAAACAATTGACGCCACCGCTAGGGCTGCCGCCGTCTCCCCAACCACTGTTGAACCAGGCGCGCCATCGGTTAATTTATATGAGGGACGATTCATCTGCATCACTTCTGCAGGTCCCCACCAGGCATGATCAGCACCACCAGAACCAACTTGATAGTAAAACTCATGTGGTGCGGTATGACATTTAATAAAATAATCAGTTGCCCATTTTAGATTATCCAAGAGATAGCTTAATTGTCCACTCTGCACCAGAGCAGCGCGGTTCTCATAAGCTGCCCAGCCTAACATCGTTGCACTGTATGCCATTGGCAGACCAAATTTTACATGATCACCTGCGTCATACCAACCCCCGGTTAGATCAAGATTGTAATCTGCACCATCGGTCATTCCAGAATCACCACGCCAATTCATTCGTTTATTAGCTGGCAATTTCCCGGAACGTTGTGTTTCATAAAAGAAGATGGACTTCTGTAGAGCTTCGCCATAATTATACTGCCCTGGAACTATACTTGGACTTGGTGGTATACTTGGACTTGGCATTATACTCGGACTTGGCATTATACTCGGACTTGGCATTATACTTGGACTTGGCAAGATACTCGGACTTGGTAATATACTCGGACTTGGTAAGATACTTGGGCTTGGTTTTACACTTGGACTTGGTAGTATACTTGGGCTTGGCATTATACTTGGTGATGGAGTTGGAGGAGCCCCTCCTGGCTCGATTCCAAAGACCAAATTTCCATTTAAATAAGCAGTAATTTTAGAATTTTGGCCATAATTAGTGATTGCTGGTGCAAATGAATAATCATTCGTTTGTTCATAGGGCACCCAATTTGCTTTGTTAAACCTAATTTGAATGTCACCAGAATTCCCATTGGCACTAACTGAACCAGCACCACTTGTAAAACCAACTTCCAGATACGAATCGGCATTACTGGTCGTATTGGTCAGATCGACAAACTTACCCTTTAAATTGGATGAACCCATTTGCGCCCAATCGCATATATAAATTGGTTTTTCCTGACTAACCTTGGAAAAACAGTAACGAATAGTCAACTTACTAAGATCAAGATTATTGGTT
>JBFYZC010000004.1:0-3737 GCA_041309705.1 Bacillota bacterium
CAACCACACTTCAGGCGGGAAAATATCAAGCAATTTCAGGGCTGGAGTACCTTGACAAAGTGATTGATATTGATCAATCACCAATTGGACGAACTCCGCGTTCTAATCCGGCAACTTATACTGGAGTTTTTGACCCAATTCGTGAACTTTTTGCGGGAACTCCGGAAGCTAAGATGCGTGGTTATGCATTAGGACGATTCTCTTTTAATGTCAAAGGAGGACGCTGCGAGGCGTGCGCAGGAGATGGGATCATTAAGATTGAGATGCATTTTTTACCTGATGTCTATGTTCCATGTGAGGTTTGCAAGGGGAAAAGATATAATCGAGAGACTTTGGAGGTCAAATATAAAGGAAAGACGATCGCCGATGTGCTGGAGATGACGGTGGAAGAAGGGTTGGAATTTTTCTATCAGATTCCGAAGATTAAACGGAAGTTACAAACTCTCTACGATGTGGGATTAAATTATATCAAGTTAGGTCAGTCGGCAACGACACTCTCAGGTGGTGAGGCGCAACGGGTTAAACTGGCAACCGAGCTTTCGCGACGTTCGACTGGTAAAACTTTATATATTTTAGATGAACCAACGACTGGACTACATTTTGCAGATGTGCATAAATTATTAGAAGTACTGCAGCGACTGGTGGCAGCGGGTGACAGCGTGGTTATTATTGAACATAATCTGGATGTGATCTAAACCGCAGATTATCTGATTGATCTTGGTCCGGAAGGTGGAGTACGCGGCGGTCGAATTGTAGCCTGTGGTACACCGGAAGAGGTGGCAGCAGTGCCTGCCTCGTATACCGGACAGTTTTTGAAGCCTTTGTTAAGCGAGCAAGCGACCCCAGTACTTTGTTGAGTAAATATTTTATAGATTATTTCAGAGAGGTGTATTATATATTTTCTGAAGATCTTCAAAAATATGCAGTGCGCTTCTCTATTAAAATATTTTGCGCAAACGTTTGCATTTTATGGTTGAAAATTATGGAAGACCAGATTATAATAAATAGGCGGGATTTTATAAAAGATTTACGCAGTGCTTTCAATAAGGTTATTTATGGTATTCGGTGAAAAGATTCATAGGGTTAAGGATTTTTTGGCGGAGATAAAATAAATTAAAACTTACCGAAAGTATCTGTTTGGTGATTTTTGGCTGCGTAATCCCTGCTTGATTTGGGAATTATTAAATTATAATTATGGGAGGGGAATTATTTGTCGATACTATCTAAAAAATTACCGAAAGTAGCTTATTTTTGTATGGAATACGCGTTGGATAATAGTCTGCGTACCTATGCTGGAGGATTGGGGATTTTAGCTGGTGATTATCTGAAAGGCGCAAAAGATCATGGGTACCCGATGGTCGGAATCGGCTTGAAATGGAAGCAAGGTTATTCAGAACAGAGGATTGATGTTGATGGCAAACCTTATGATGCTTACCATAATTATCAGTATGATTGTATGAAGGATACTGGAGTTAAAGTAAGGGTAAAGATTCGTGAGCGTGATGTCGTCTGCAAGGTCTGGGAAGTAACCCAATTTGGCAATGCGCCGATCTATATGCTGGATACGGATCTACCGGAGAATGAAGATGCCTGGATTACCGGACAGCTCTATGGTTGGTTTGGTGAGGAGCGAATTGCTCAGGAGATGGTGTTGGGAATTGGTGGTGTCCGTGCGCTGCGAGCTTTGGGAATACATACCGATGTCTATCATTTTAATGAAGGGCATGCAGTATTTGCTGGCTTGGAGTTACTGCGGGAGGAACGTGAGCAAGGCGCTGGTTTTGAGAAGGCTCTGGAAAATGTGCGCGAAAAGATTGTTTTTACCACACATACCCCAATTGTTCAAGGAAACGAATCACATCCATTAAAGCGACTATTCTACATGGGTGCTAATAATGGATTAACGCTAGAAGAGATGGTGCAAATCGGTGGCGCTCCTTTTAATATGACAGTGGCAGCACTACGACTTTCGCGAATCTCCAATGCGGTAGCGCAGTTGCACTGCGAAACAGCGAACAAGATGTGGGCAGAGGTTGATGACCGCTCTGAGATTATCGGAATTACTAATGCGATTCATTTACCAACCTGGGTTGATCCAGAGATGATTAAAGCAGCCGAGAGTGGTAAAGGAATCTGGGAAGCACACCAGAAGAACAAGGCAGAGTTAATTAAATTTGTAAAAGAGCGCAATGGAGTGACGCTTGACCCAGAAGTGTTGCTGATTGGATTCTCAAGGCGAGCAGCACCTTATAAAAGAAGTGATCTGATCTTTACGGAAGAGAAAGTAATCCGTCCAATGCTAGAAAAGAAACAGCTCCAATTAGTCTTTTCTGGAAAATCACACCCGCTGGATGATAAAGGGAAAGAGATCGTGGCAACACTGGTGAAGATGTCCCAGAAGTACCCGGATGCAGTGGTCTTCCTTGAAAACTATGATATGACCATCGGGAAGATGCTGACCCGCGGTTCAGATGTCTGGCTGAATAATCCACGTCGTCCACTGGAGGCAAGTGGTACTTCGGGAATGAAGGCAGCCATGAACGGGGTATTAAACTGCAGTATTTTAGATGGCTGGTGGCCCGAGGCGTGTGAGCATAAAGTTAATGGCTGGCAGTTTGGGGATGCTTTTGAAGCAGAGGATGTCGAGGAGCATGATGCACATGATCTGAAGGCACTTTATCAGGTACTGCAGGAGGAAGTGCTTCCAAATTATTATCAGCAGCGTGAAAAATGGATTGAGATGATGCGTCAGAGTATTCTCAGTACCAAGGATGCATTTGCAGTTAAACGAATGCTCGAAGAGTACTATCAGCTGATGTATTTTAAAAAGTAAAGCAAGATTCAGACGAGCCCCTTTTACATATATATTTTCCGGAAAATCTAATTCATTTTACCTTCGTGAAAAATCCTTAGTACACTGGATATTTTCACTTGGTAAAATAAAAGATCTTTATCGCAAAATATATCGGTAGAAGGGGCTTTTGTGTGCTAAAAATTTGCATTGTTTACAAATGATAGAATTGATGAACTGTTTTTTTCTTAAATAGTTTCAGATTTCATACTGTTTTAACAAAAAATTAACTGGAAATTCAGCGAACGGCAATTGACTAAAGAAAAAGCTTAGTGGCGTATTTTTAATTAGAAAATTGGAAATTAGGTGTATTTTTCCTGCAATACCTAAAAAAGTAGTAAAGATAAAGAAGGAATCGGGTAGTTTGCGGAGAATAATCGTGTATAGAAAATGGTTTTCAAAAGCAAATGTTTAGCGTAACATGGAGAGCTAGATGTTGCCGGAAAACCATAAGGGGGTGTAAGAACCGGCAAAAATGGTTTCGGATTTCAGGTTTGAGTTTTATAAATTAAAAAAACAAAATTTTTAGGAGGTAATCTCGTGAAAAAGTTAGTAAGTGCTTTATTAGCATCCGCTATGGTATTAGGTTTAGCTTCCATGTCAATGGCAGCAACCATCAGTTACTCAGGTCAAGTTAAGGCTGAGTATAATAATGTTGACACCTATAAAGTTGATCGTGTTGATCTTTGGTTCGATGTTGACTACACCACCACTTTGGGTGAAGAAGGTTCACCATGGACTGCTGGTGCAAAATTAAGAGTGAAACCTGCAGATGTAGTGACTTTAGTAGATGCGAATGATCCTACTATAACTACTGATGTTGCTGGAACTAATGCAGTTGCTTTCGAAGGCGATGGCTATATCAAATACACTGCTGAGATGTTCA
>JBFYZC010000005.1:0-6011 GCA_041309705.1 Bacillota bacterium
CTTTTGTAAAGAAGACTACACGATTAGATGACCTTGAAAAGAAGATTCCTGATTTTGAGACAGATATTATTCGTGATTATTTTGCGAAGAAGCTAGGTGTAGCTAGAACAAAAACTGAAGCTAAAGAGATTGAGAATGAGGGCAAAGAAGAACAAACGGTTAATGGATCAGCTGCCAATGAAGCAAGTGCTGTTCGTGATCCTGAAACGATTAAAGGAACAATGACTTTGACTGAAATAAGTGAGGGTTGGGGAATTCCAGTTGTTGATTTGTTGAAAGAGATGAGACTTCCAGCAGAGATTCCTCTACAAATACCGATTCGTGAATTGGAGAATGATTATGAGATTAATGGACAGAAAGCGCGTGCAGCAGTCCGAGCTATTTTGAAGTTAGAATAAAGGGTGATCTCAAATAAATGTTGTTGTATATATTTTCCGATAAAGATCTTTTATTTTACCGAGTGAAAACATCCAGCGTACTAAGGATTTTTTACGAAGGTAAAATGAATTAGATCTTTCGGAAAATATATAGTAAATATTAAATAATATTTTAAATTTTAGAGGAACATTAATTTGTTCCTCTAAAATATTTAGGCGTTAATCGATAAAATAATAAAAACAATTGACACGGATGTGAAAATGAATTAACATAATACATATATGGAAATATATTCAAAATTTGTATGGGGAAGGATTTGATTGATGGATATATTTCAGTAATAACCAAAATACATAAAAGGGGATGTGACTGTGAAGAAGATTTCATTAATTGTTGTAGCCATACTTTTAAGTATAACGATTGGTTTAGTTGGTTGTGGCAATAAACAAGATTTAAATCAAAATTCTGATAACGTTAATAATCAGCATTATGGTGGATGGATACCTGATTCTGATGAGAAATTTGCCTCTTTTGCGAAAGCAAAGATTGAAAAAATTGGAGTCAATCCAACTGCTGTAGATTTATCTGAAAAGTTTCCTACACCAGGAAGTCAAGGAATGCAAAGTAGTTGTACTGCTTGGGCGACTGCGTATGCTTTAAAGACTTATCTCGAAAAAGTAGATTTTGGTTGGGATCAAAATCAAAAAGAACATCAATTTAGTCCGGCTTATGTTTATAATCAGATTAATGATGGTGTAGACGAGGGGGCTGCTATTAGTGATGCGATGGATTTAATTGTAAAACAAGGAGTATGCACTCTAGCGACAATGTCTTATGATTATAAAGACTATAAAACTCAACCTAATAGTGCACAAAAAGCTGAGGCGGCAAAATTTAAATCTGCTAGCTGGGGAACGGTAAGCGCTGGTAATATTGAGGAATTTAAAACACAATTAGCGTCTGGTAATGCTATTGTAGCAGGAATTCCAGTTTATGATGATTTCGATAACCTTTCAAAATCGAATTCAATATATGATAATACTTCGGGAGAAAAGTCAGGTGCGCATGCAATTTGTTTTGTAGGTTATGATGACAATAAACAAGCTTTTAAATTAATTAACTCATGGGGAAAAAATTGGGGAATTGATGGTTATGGCTATATGTCATATCAGTTAGTAACAGATTTAAAGATTAGAGGTTATGTAATGCAGGATATTAAAAATAATAATATAACACCTACACCTACATCTATACCTACACCTACATCAAATCCAAACCCAAATCCAGAACCAGTTAAAAATAAACCCAGTGCCTTGCAACGTTTTGCTAATATGTTAAAGGGTGGATTTAGGTTACTTTTTAATTAAGCTTCATAAAAATTAAGACATTCTGACTGGTTCAGGGTGTCTTTTTGTATCAAGATTTTTTATTTGTCAGTACGTAAGGTGTCAATGACTGCAGAATGTTATTTGAGAGGTTAAAAATGGTTTTCTACTCTTTTTCTAAATAAAAGAGGATTTTTGTTAAATTTGGGTAAATATTAAATGATAAAGCTAATGATGTTTAAATAGGTTTGTACAGGACAGTTTCATCTCAAGCAATTTGGCATCTAATTTATAAAATTAATTTTTGAAATTTGTTAAAAAGTTTATTTAAATAATAAATAATAGCTTTGAGTTAATAAAGCATAAGGAGGCTTGGAGATGAAACAGCTTTGTTTTGCGGTTTTGGGTGCAGGTCATGGTGGAATGGCAATGGCAGGACATCTGGCTTTGATGGGTTATCGAGTACGTTTATTTAATCGTAGTGAGCAACGTTTAATGCCAATTATGGCGGCTGGTGGTATTGAGTTGTTTGGAGTGGTTGAAGGGATCGGTAAATTAGAAATAGTAACAGCAAATATCGAAGAAGCAGTTACTGGCGCAGATGTTTTGATGGTGGTTGTACCGGCAAATGGACATCGCTATATGGCTGAATCAGTGGCTCCTTATCTACAGGATGGGCAAGTAATCATTTTAAATCCAGGACGTACTGGAGGAGCGTTTGAATTTTTGCAAGTCTTGAAAGAGCGTAATGTTACTAAAGATGTAATGTTAGGTGAGACTCAGACACTGCTATACGCTTGTCGAAACACTAATCCTGCTCAAGTAAGGATTTTTGGTATTAAAAATTCTGTACCTTTAGCAGCCTTGCCGGGAAATCAAACCGTTGACCTTTTAAAAATTATTCGTCCTGCTTTTCCGCAATTTGTACCGGGCGATAATGTTGTAAAAACCGGACTTGATAATATTGGAGCGGTCTTTCATCCAACTCTGATGGTTTTAAATGCGGCACGAATCGAATCAACGCGAGGTGAATTTCAATTTTATTTTGAAGGGATTACTAATGCAGTGGCAAATGTATTGGAGAAGATTGATGCTGAAAGAGTAGCGGTATCTGCTGCATTGGGGACTAAAGCAATGACGGCGCGCGAATGGCTTTATATGGCTTATGATGCGCATGGGAAGACTTTATACAGTGCAATCAAGAATAATTCAGGTTATAATGGCATTCAGGCTCCGGCAACCGTTGATCATCGTTATCTTGGAGAAGATGTACCGATGAGTTTAGTACCAATTGCTTCAATGGGAGATCTTTTGGGAGTACCTACTCCAACCATGAAACATATTATTGAGCTGGCTGGAATTATGAATGAATGTGATTATTGGGCGGAGGGACGAACTGTAGAACGAATGGGGCTTGCGAATTTGACGCATAAGCAGATTCGACGGATTGCATTGGAGGGGTTTTGATGAAACGTAAACTTTGGGCTGCTAATTTTGGGAATTGCATTCATGTAGCTGGGATTTTACGTTTTTTACAATTGGCGGAAGAATGTCATTATCAAACAACTTATGCTGGGGTAGGCTATACGCCAGAAAAGGTTGTGGCAGCAATCAAAACTGCCAAGCCAGAGATAGTGGCATTGAGTTATCGTCTTTCGCCGGAGACTGTAGTGCATCTTTTTCAAGAATTGAAAACTGTTTTGGAGCGAGAAAAGATTACTGGGATTACTTGGATTTTTGGTGGAACTCCGCCAGTTTGTCAAATAGCTAGGGAAAGCGGAATTTTTAGTGCCGTCTTTAGTGGATTAGAAGATGACAGCCAAGTAATTCGTTATTTAAATGGTGAAACTGAAGCTGGTCAAGTCAAGCAAGAATGGGCACAGAGTTTGGTAGCCCGAATTCAGGAGCAAGCACCATACCCATTATTAAGACATCATTTTGGTTTACCGGATTTAGAGGTGACAGTCGCTGGAATTGAAAAGATTGCTGCCGCGGGAGTGTTGGATGTAATCTCGATTGGTCCCGATCAAAATGCCCAAGAATTCTTCTTTCGTCCAGAGGAGATGAATCCAGCTAATAATGGGGCTGGAGGAGTACCATTGCGACAGGTTGAGGATTTGCGTCGCCTTTACCAGGCGTCACGTAGCGGAAATTATCCTTTGTTACGTATTTATAGCGGTACACAGGACTTGATTAAATGGGCGGAATTGAGTGTTCAAGAGCTCAATAATGCCTGGGCGGCGATTCCGCTTTATTGGTATAGTGTTTTGGATGGACGTTCGCAATTAGGAATTGAAGCGGCAATTTTAGAGCATCAAGCCACGATGCAATGGTATGCTAAGCGTGGAATTCCGGTGGAAGTAAATGAGGCGCATCATTGGAGTCTACGTGGTGCACCAGATGAAATTGCAGTTGTTGCTGCCTGTTTAGCAGCTTATAATGCCAAAGCACAGGGAGTTCATGATTTTATTTTACAGTTAATGTGGAATAATCCGCCGCAAATTTTGCCTTATCAAGATCTAGCAAAGATGCTGGCGAAATTGGAATTGGTTGAAGAATTGGTTGGAGATGATTTTCACGTCTGGCGTGAGGTACGTGCCGGGCTGGCGAGTCTCTCGCCACATCTAGATTTGGCTAAAGGTCAATTATCAGCCTCTACGATGCTGTCACTGCAAGTAAAACCACAGATAATTCATGTGGTAGGCTACTGTGAAGCAGATCACGCGGCAACCGCAGAGGAAGTGATCGAGAGTTGTCAGATTGTACGTGGTGTTTTGCAACAACGCCTAGTAGGAATGCCTGATATGAAGCAAGATAAAATGGTACAAGCACGTAAAGAAGAGTTACTTGTTAAAGCACGTCAGATTATTAAGCAGATTAAAGCTTTGGGTGGCGGGGAGAATGCTTTGACTAATCCAGAAATCCTTGCTTTGGCAGTGCGACGTAAAATCATGAATGCCCCGCAGATTGTAGGGGTAAATCCTAGCTTAGTCCAATCTCAGCTGGGCTGATTAACTAATGGGAGCTGTCTTTGTGGCAGCTTTTATGATTTTGATTGACAAATTGGAGAATATTTAACACTATATATCTATGAGATATATCTATAAAATACATTTTCGTGAAGGGGTGCTAAGAATAGTGAAAATTTTAGTAGTTTATTACTCATTTGAAGGAAGTACCAGATTAATTGCACAAAAAATTGCCGAGCAGACTGGGGCAGAACTATTAGAATTAAAGCCTAAGAAAGATTTGAGTTCCAGAGGATTTATGAAATATGTCTGGGGTGGCAGACAGGCAACTATGAAAGAAAAGCCGGAGTTAATGCCCTTGGATAAAGACCCACTTGACTATGAACTAATCTATCTCGGAACACCGGTTTGGGCGTTCACCTATGCTCCAGCAATACGAAGTTTTTTAGCAGATGTAAAATTAACCAAAAAGAAAATGGCTTTGTTTTGTTGTTGTGATGGTGGAGCAGGAAAAACTATGAATCTGTTGCAGCAGGAATTAAGTGCTAATGAGATTTTGGGAGAGTTGGTTTTAACCTTGGTAAGTCGTAAACCAGACGAAAATCTTGAAAAAACAGTTGCCTGGGTACAGCAGATTCAGAGTAAAATTTAGAAAGCGGAGCGTGTCTTGGATGTTGACAATTTTACGACAGCAAGTTTATGAAGCTAATATGGAATTAAAATCTAAAGGATTAGTAATTTATAGTTCTGGGAATGTAAGTGGTATCGAGCGCGAAACTGGATTTGTAGTAGCGAAGCCTGCTGGAATCGGTTATGATGAATTAACTCCTGAGAAGATGGTAGTAGTTGATCTGGAAGGCAAATTGATTGAAGGAAGATTTAAACCCGCCAATGATCTGTTAACTCATTTGGAATTATATAAGAGTTTTGTTAAAACTGGTGGAATCGTCAATACTCAGTCTATCTGGGCTACTGCGTGGTCGCAAGCAGGGATGGGGATTCCATGTTATGGTACGCTTCATGCGGATTTTTTCTATGGAGAGATCCCTTGTACGAGACCATTATTACCGACAGAAATTAATGATGATTATGAAAAGAATATTGGAAAAATTGTGGTAGAATTTTTTGAAAAAAATCAGATTAATTATGAACACGTACCTGCAACATTGATTCCAAGTCATACACCGATTGTGTGGGGCAAGACTCCTAATGAGGCGGCACAGAATAGTTTTGTCTTGGAAGAAGTTGCTAAGATGGCGCTGATAACTAAATTGCTGGATCCAGATCTTAGAGAAGTTTCGCTTTCATTGATGGATCGACATTTTGCCAAGAAAAAATA
>JBFYZC010000006.1:0-5814 GCA_041309705.1 Bacillota bacterium
CAGTGAAGGAAGCAGGGGCAGTTGGCTTGCGTGGTGGCGTCTTTAAGCCACGTAGCTCACCCTATAGTTTTCAAGGTTTGGGTGAAGCGGGTTTAGCTTATCTGGCCAATGCTCGTGAGAAGACGGGACTTTTTACCACAGTGGAAGTGACCGCCATTGAACAGTTGAAAATGGTAGCTGACTATGTTGATTTAATTCAGATTGGGGCACGTAATATGCAGAATTTTGAACTGCTGAAGGCAGCAGGACGTGCTGGAAAACCGATTTTACTCAAACGTGGTCTATCAGCCACCATTCAAGAATTTTTACAAGCAGCAGAGTACATTCTCTGTGAAGGTAATTCAGAAGTAATTCTTTGCGAACGAGGGATTCGTACTTTTGAGACTTTGACGCGAAACACCCTGGATATCAATGCGATTCCTTTGTTAAAAAAACTAACCCATCTACCTGTGTTGGCTGATCCCAGTCATGGAACAGGACGACGGGATCTAGTAGTACCAGTCGCTAAAGCAGCGATCGCAGCCGGAGCAGATGGTCTCTTGGTAGAAGTGCATTCTGATCCAGGAATTGCTGTCTCAGATGGACAGCAAACTTTAGATTTTCATGATTTTAAATTTTTAATGAATTCTCTAAATAAAATTGGTCAATTTGAACAATCACGGATGCCTACTTTAAGTCGTTTAACGCCTGATTATGAGAAATTTGCCGCTTGGGCGAAGGATAATCATCACTATATTCCGGTAGGAATGGAACTGCTGATTGATGCGGAGACGCCAGTGACTACTTTTGCGAAATTAGCAACTGGAGCAGGTCGTTTTCTCTTGGAAAGTGTGGAGCGTGGGGAACAGATGGGACGTTTCTCCTTTATTGGCTGGGATCCTCTAGCAAAGGTACAAGCCTATGGGAATAAGATTATCCTTGAAAAGCCGCAGAGTGTAACCGAGCTTGAAGGAGAACCATTAGCGGTGCTGCAAGAACTGATAGAATCATTGCGAATTGCGCCTTCATTAGCACAATTAAAATTTTTCGCCGGAGCAGTCGGCTATCTTGGTTATGATTATGTACGCACCATTGAAAAGTTGCCCGAGAAGAATCAAACTTTACCAGTAATTCCTGATGTTTATTGGATGATCCCGCGCATAATTGCCTGCTTTGATCATGTGACGCATAAGTTAACCTTAATTTTACTGGCGGAAGCGAATCCTACTGCCCTTAGAGAATCATATCAAAAGGCGAATGAAGAGTTGGCACGGATTGCTCTGGGAATCAGTAGTAATGTTCATTTAGAACCATTAAATAATCTTGATAATTATCCAAAACCAGCCCAGACTAGCTCGATGTCGAAGGAAGAGTATCTCAGTGGTGTGGAGCGAATTAAAGATTATATTGCAGCAGGGGATGCATTTCAGGTAGTGCTGGCGCAACGGATGACCCAAAAGTTCGAAGGCGATCCGTTTAATTTTTATCGTTTGTTACGTACGATTAATCCCTCACCTTATCTTTTCTACCTTGATTTTGGAGATTTTCAATTGGCAGGTTCATCACCTGAAGTCATGGTGAAACTGGAGGGGCGTGAGGCAACGGTGAAACCAATTGCGGGAACTAGACCGCGTGGTACCACTCCTCAAGAAGATCAAAGCTTACGAGTTGAACTACTCGCAGATGAGAAAGAACGTGCGGAACATGTAATGCTGGTGGATCTGGGTCGGAATGATCTGGGTCGGGTCTGTAAATTCGGCTCGGTTAAAGTAAAAGAACTGATGACGGTAGAGAATTACTCGCATGTAATGCATATTGTTTCAACCATTACCGGAGAGTTACGTCTTGACTATACAGGAATTGATCTGCTCAGAGCGGTTTTTCCGGCGGGTACTCTAACCGGAGCTCCTAAAGTACGGGCAATGGAGATTATTGAAGAAATTGAACCGATTCGGCGCGAGTTCTATGGTGGAGCGATTGGTTACCTAGGGATTGATGGTAATCTGGATACCTGTATTACGATTCGGACAGTTTTATTCCATGATAACCAAGCAGTTTTGCAGGCGGGCGCAGGAATTGTGGCGGATTCGATTCCGGAAAATGAGTATCAGGAGTCATTAAATAAAGCTGGTGCTTTACTCAAAGCACTGGAATATGCAGGGGGGATGAAGAATGCTGGTGGTAATTGATAATTATGATTCCTTTACGTATAATCTGGTGCAATACTTTGGCGAGCTGGGAGCAGAGGCAAGAGTCTTTCGAAATGATCAGGTGAGTTTAAATCAGTTAAGCGAGTTGCAACCTGCACGTTTGGTAATCTCCCCTGGCCCGGGTGATCCTGATGATAGCGGGATTTCAGTAGCCGCGATTCAATACTTCTCTGGGAAAATTCCGGTACTCGGGGTCTGTCTAGGGCATCAGTGCATTGGGGCAGTGTTTGGTGGGAAGATTGTGCGTGCGCCAGCTCCGGTACATGGTAAATTAACTACAGTCTCGCATCAAGGGCAAGGAATCTTTGCAGGAATCAAGGATCAGTTTGAGGCAGTACGTTATCATTCTTTGGTGGTAGAGCGGGAGAGTCTCCCGAATAGCTTACAAATTACTGCTACCAATGAGCAAGGACTGATTATGGGGCTGCAGCATCAAACCAAGCCGACTTTTGGGGTACAGTTTCATCCGGAATCAATCTTTACTAGTTCAGGAAAAGATTTGTTAGCTAATTTTTTGAAAATATAGAGATTAACTGGTGAGCGAAGGGGAGCAGAGCGATGTTAAAAGAGAGTCTGGCGAAATTAATCAAGCAGGAAGATTTAAGCGAAACAGAAATGATCACTGCCATGAATTTGATTATGGAGGGGTCAGCCACTCCGGCGCAGATTGGAAGTTTTCTTACTGCCTTACGTCTCAAGGGCGAGACCGTAGCAGAGATTACCGGGGCAGCCCGAGTGATGCGTGATAAATCATTAAAAGTTAATTTTCAAGCGCCAATCGTCTTGGATACCTGTGGCACGGGTGGCGATGGCGCAAATACCTTTAATATCTCGACGACAGTAGCTTTTGTGCTAGCAGGAGCAGGGATTCCTGTTGCCAAGCATGGCAATCGTGCGGTCTCTAGTAAGTGTGGCAGTGCAGATCTTCTGGAATTATTGGGGATCAAAGTTGATCTGACCCCAGAACAGGTTGAAAAATGTCTCACCGAGATAGGAATTGGTTTTTTATTTGCACCAGTCTTTCATGCAGCAATGAAACATGCAGCGGCACCCCGTCGTGAACTTGGTTTTCGGACGATCTTTAATCTCTTAGGGCCACTGACCAATCCTGCCGGGGCAAACTGTCAATTGATCGGAGTATACCGGCGTGAATTGACCCCGATTCTGGCGGAGGTACTTAAGAATTTGGGGGTAAAGCGAGCGATGGTAGTACATGGTGGTGGCGGTTTGGACGAGCTGTCGCTGGAAGGAGAGAATCAGATCAGTTTTCTCAAAGATGGTCAGATTGCAACCTTTACCGTTACTGCGGCAGAGCTTGGTTTAACTCCAGCCGAAAATAAAGTACTATCAAGCGAAGATCCACAGGCAAATGCACGCTTGACTGAGAATATTCTCACTGGAAAACAGAGTGGTGCTTGTCTGGAGATCGTGTTATTAAATGCAGCGGCTGCCTTGGTGGTTGCTGAAGTAGTTCCTGATTTAAAAGCCGGAATTGCGAAAGCTCGTCAAATCATTACTAGCGGCAGTGCGGCAGAGAAATTAGCGGCATTGCGAGCTTTTACAGTTTAGAGGTGAAGATGATGTTTTTAGCAGAGATTATTGCCGAAAAAAGCAGCGAAGTTGCTGATAGAAAAGAGAAACGACCTCTAGAGGAGAATCAAGTCAATCAAACGCCCAAACGTCCTTTTTTGCCAGTGAATCAAGCAAATGGTTTACAAATAATTGCTGAAGTTAAAAAAGCCTCTCCTTCTAAGGGTCTACTCTGTCCAGATTTTAATCCCGTAAACTTGGCACAGAGCTATCAAAGAGCAGGCGCAGCAGCGATCTCAGTCCTGACGGATGAGAAATTTTTTCAGGGTTCACTGGAGGATTTACGTTCCGTCAAAGCTCAGGTTGATCTGCCCGTCTTGCGGAAAGACTTTATTATTGATCAGTATCAATTATTGGAAGCTTGTGAAGCTGGAGCAGATGCAGTCTTGTTGATTGTGGCAGCGTTAGAAGAGAAAAAATTGTATCAATTGCATCAAGAAGCGTTACGTTTGGGGTTAACGCCACTGGTGGAGGTACATGAGGCAGAGGAAGTCAAGGTGGCGCTGGAGATTGGCGCAACTTTGATCGGGATTAATAATCGTAATCTGAAGACTTTCGAGGTAAAGCTGGAGAATGCTTTTCAGCTGAAACAATTGATTCCTGATGCAGTGAGAGTAGTTGCGGAGAGTGGGATTCGCAGTAATGCTGATCTCAAAAGACTGAAAGCGGCAGGTTTTCGCGCCGCTCTGATTGGAGAAACATTAGTTACCGCAAGTGATCCAGAGCTTAAACTGCAGGAACTACTGGAGGGGGTCTAATGCTTCCGGTAAAAATTTGTGGCATCACTAATCTAGCAGATGCTTTGTACTGCGTGTCTTCTGGTGTACCAGCGCTTGGATTTGTACTGGCACCTTCACCGCGTCAGGTGAGTCCGGCGCAAGTAAGAGAGATCTCGCGTCAGCTTCCTCCTTGGGTGATCCGAGTAGGGGTCTTTGTGAATGAAGATCCTTTGGTAGTCAGAGAGTTACTACGTGATTGCTATCTGGATCTGGCGCAGTTGCATGGTGAAGAATCATTACAAGCAACCGAACTACTGCCAGGTAAGGTGATTAAAGCTTTTCGTGCTGGTAAAGATCCGATTGATCTATCGTGGCGCGAGACTCCACTACGGGCGGTGCTGGTCGATACTTATCAGCCGAATAGTCAGGGTGGCACTGGTCAGACTTTTGACTGGAGTCTCTTTGGTGAGTACCGCAAATTAGGGTTTCCGCTGGTCTTGGCAGGTGGCTTGCGTCCTGAGAATATTATTGAAGCAATTCGAGCTACTGGTGCAGATGGAGTCGACCTCTCCAGTGGAGTAGAGCTCAGACCGGGTGTCAAAGATCAATCAAAGATTAAACTACTGATGGAGCAGTTAATGAGGAGTGAAGATGATGAGCAATAAACAGGATTGGTATTTTGGTAATTACGGGGGGCGTTATGTCCCAGATACGCTGATGTCTGCCTTGGACGAATTAACCGAGGCTTATCAGCAATATGTGTCGCAACCTGATTTTCAGGCGGAGTTAACGGAGTTATACCAGCATTACTCAGGACGACCAACGCCACTTTATTTTGCGGAACGTTTCAGTCGTGAGCTGGGAGCTGGCAAAGTCTTTTTTAAACGTGAGGATCTGAATCATACCGGAGCACATAAGATTAATAATACCTTGGGACAGATTTTGCTTGCCAAACGGATGGGGAAAAAACGGATCATTGCCGAGACCGGAGCAGGACAACATGGAGTAGCCACCGCCACAGTGGCAGCCCGTTTCGGGCTGGAATGTGTGGTCTATATGGGTGAAGTGGATATTGCGCGTCAGGCGTTAAATGTCTTTCGGATGAAACTTTTGGGAGCTGAGGTGCGTCCAGTAACTTCGGGAAGTCGTACGTTGAAAGATGCTACCAATGAGGCGATTCGTGACTGGGTGACCAATGTTGATCAGAGCTATTATTTGATTGGTTCGGTAGTTGGTCCACATCCTTATCCGCAGATGGTACGGGATTTTCAGGCGATTATCGGACGTGAAACCAGAGCACAACTGGAAACACAGGA
>JBFYZC010000007.1:0-3042 GCA_041309705.1 Bacillota bacterium
TATACCGAGACCATTGCTGAAACCGGTAAGGAAACAGTAAAGATCGTATGCAGTTTGCTTAACTTTGATCCCGAGACAGGTAATGGAGATTATCAGGTTAAAGTGACCGTTAATGGTAAAACTGTAGATGTTAATTTTACAAAACAGTAATAAAAGTAAGTGGCTGTTGCAAAAAAATGCAACAGCCATTTTTTATGTAGGAAACACCCCCTCGTTCTGGAGGCTGGAAGCTAGAAGCTGGAGGCTGGAACAGCTCCCCCCGCTCCGCGACCCCCTCGGCAGGGGGTTTGGGTTTGGGAGATGGTGTGGGATTGGCAGGTGGATTTGATAGATGGGTTGTTTGGTGTAATATTGGAGGGGCAACCCCCTGTGGTTGCCCTGCATTTATGTAGAGACGCACTGTCGTGCGTCTCCAAAAACAGATAACAAAGAGCAAGATCTCACAATTAAAAACCAAACTATCTGCTTGCTCTAAACCAATCCCCCTCGTTTTGGATGTAGGATGCGAGAGGTTGGAAGTTAGAATTTACAAAAGCAATTCCCGCCTCTAGCATCGAAATCAGATGGGACTACGCTTCACTATTCAAACAGCACTTTTTATATTTTTTCCCACTGCCGCAGGGACAGGGGTCGTTTCGTCCTACCTTTGGTTCAGTACGTTGATAAGGCATACAGGGCTCAGCGTCATCCAAATCATCAAGCTCAAATAAGTCATTATTAAAGAAACTCATTTTATAGAACTTTTTTAGCTTAGATGCAATCTTCGTTTTTAATGCTTGTTCTTTGCGTTCATTTAAAACATCATTAAAGAAGTCTTTTTTTATGGCAAAGAGTTCGGGAGAGAACTTCTTTAGTTGAAGCAGTTCTTTGCGTGCTGCGATGATATTATCAATAAATTCAAATTTCAAAGATAAACGTTCCAACTGCGCTCTTGCCCACAAGGAATCATTAATCACGGAGATCTCGAATTCGAGCAGGTTAACGAGGGCTGGTGCAAGTTTTAGTTCTTGATTGATCGCAAAGAGTGTTTTGAAATGAGTGATTTGGGTCTGATATTTCTCGACTAATTTTTGAAACTGAATATTTTCTGGATCAAGCTCTAGTGCGGTATTAACTAGACGGAAGACAATCTTGTTAAAGCCATTCATCTGGATGAACTGTTCTGCATTATAGGCTAAATACCAGACAATATTATTTTTTACCTCTGCGGTTCGGTGGTTAATGGCATTTTGTTTTAATTCATTTAAATGTAGGTCTAAGGCTTCCAGATTATTTTGGTAGATATCATAATGCAGCAGATGAAAGTACAATTTAGTATTATCCCAGTTATTACGCTGGCTGACAGCCAAACCTGCTTGAATAGTTTCATAGACTGCTTCAAAATTTTCATTATTAAGATGACAATCAATTAATCCCGACCAGATAGCCACATTATCTTCATCCAGTTTTAAGGCACGTTGGTATTCTTCAATCGCTTTACGATGCCAGCTTCGATCGAGATAGGCTTTGGCTAATTTAGCTGCAAAACTGGCAGGATGTGGTTCTTTTGCTACCAGTGCTTCGAAAATTTTGGTTGCCTTACCACTGTTGCCATTTTTCAAATAAACCTCACCTAGGAGACTATTGACAATCATTAACTCAGGGTGTTTTTGGTGAATCCCATTAAGATATCTAATGGCCCGTTCCAGCTGACCTGATTGATAATGTTCTCTGCCAGCTTGAAAATCAGCACGTACTGCCTCGGGTAACTCTTCAATCAGATCATACTCTTTGCGGGTCTTAGCATTGCTTAACACTTCATAGGCTTCACGAATTGCCATGAATTCTGTGGGAAAGCGTTCCGGCGAGAATTTTTTGACCAGCGAGAAATAAGCCTTTTTGATCTCCATCAAAGTGGCAGTGTTGGCAATCTCCAGTATTTGATAGTAATTTTTCAAGGTTGCTTGAACCACCTTTCGTCAGTGCCAATAGATCGGTGTAGCCATTTAATTAGGGGATTAAGTTTACTTGCCTGAAGATAATGACAGGCAGTCTGGTTCTCTTGCTCGATTTGGAGTACTGCTTGCCAAGTCTGACGAGCAGCTTTCTTTTTGCCGGCTAAGCTCTGTAAGACTCCTAGATAATTTAGCGAAGCAGTGGCAGGGTCAAACTCTGGTAAAAATTTCTCTTGCCAGAGCTGACTTGCTTGATGATATTTCTTCATTTGCAGCAGTTCAGTTACTTGCTTAAAAACTGGCTCGGTCTTAATGATAGCTGCGGTGAGCTTCTCTAAATATTCGCGGGCAGGATTGGTTTGACTGTTTTGAGCTAGACTCTGCTGCCAAGCAAAGCGGGACATTTGATAGCTGCCTAAACGATAGTAACACAACCCCAATAGATTCCAGGCGAGGTAGTTAGTTTGATCATAAAAGACTGCCTGTTGCAGACTGGAGACTGCTTGAGAGGGCTTAGTGGCTCGCGCCAAAGTTAAGCCTTGATTATAGTAGTACTTGGCTAACTCCTCAAACATCGTCCTCCTCCGCTTCTTCTGCTTCATAGATTAATTCGTTTAATTCCTCTTTTAATTCATCAAGCTCTGCAACTGCCGCTCCCGTGATCAAACCCTTCTGAAGCTGCTGTACCAGGCTTTCCATTTCTGGGGCGTAGCTGCCGGCGTTGCCATGCTCAATTAAGCGGAGGGCTTTTTTAATGACTGCTTTATACTTGCGAGCATGTTCAGTCTCTTCCCAGCCCTCAAGATCAACTTCTTGAACCATTTTGACCCCGGTAGTCTCGATGGTTAGACCAGCTTTCTTATTTAAACTGAGAATCTCTCCTTCGACTTGTAAGATGCCATTCACATCATAAGAAAAGAGAATTTTAATTTCTTCTTTACCAGCCGGGGCGGGCGGAATCCCATCCAGCATAAATTTGCCTAAGAAATTATTATCAGAGGCAGTACGATACTCACCTTGATAAATTTTGATTTCGGCAGCAGTTTGACCGTCAGCAGCGGTACTATAGACTCGCTCCCGTACCACTGGAATGGAGATCGGAAGAGCA
>JBFYZC010000008.1:0-3660 GCA_041309705.1 Bacillota bacterium
TGTGCGACCAATTTCTAAAGAGATGATCAAAGTAATTAATGATCCGGTGTTGATTCCAGGTTTAAATCGTGCCACTCAAGCACAGTTGGCTCCTGGTTCAACTTTTAAGCCAGTAACAGTCTTTGCGGCTTTAGCGGAAGGAAAGACGACTATTCAAGACAAATTTAACTGCACAGGCTATGATGCTGTCTGGGGTTCACGGTTTAAATGCTGGATTGCTAGTCGTAAAACTCCAGGACCACGTTCACATGGTTCGCAAACCGTGATCGATAGTTTGAAAAATTCTTGTAATATGGTAATGAGTGAGTTGGGACGTCGCATTGGACCAAATGTGATTGCCAAATATGCGCGTCTCTTTGGTTTAGGTAAACGTACCGGACTTAATCTTTATCCCCAAGAACGTTCAGCTTTGGTACCAGATACCGAATGGAAAAAGAAGCATATGAAAGATAAGGCGTGGCGTCCTTTGGAGACTTCGCATTATAGTATTGGGCAAGGATTTTTAACAGCTACCCCAATTCAATTAGCGCAACTATATGCAGCACTTGCTAATAATGGTAAGGTCTTTGAGCCGCGGTTGGTAACTAAAATAACTTCACCTTTAGGGGAGACGATTCAGGCTTTTAAACCTAAAATATTAAATGAAGTAAAGAGTTCTCCAGAGAATTATGCAATTGTGCGTGAAGGATTAACCAAAGTAATCAGCCCTGGCGGAACTGGTTATGGAGCTTTTTGGGATTTTCCACTGGATAAATATCCAGTGGCGGGTAAAACAGGAACTGCACAACGTCCACCTTATGATGATACAGGAGTTTTTTGTTGTTTTGCTCCAGCAGATAAACCGGAGATTGTAGTAGTAGTCTTGATTGAACAAGGTGGTTCTGGAAGTGGAGCTGCCGCTCCGGTAGCTAGAAGAATATTAGAAGCATATTTTAATGTTCCACCCAAACCCACCCCTACTCCGGCGGTACAAAAAACACCAGCACCAACAGCAACACCAACCACATCTGAAGAACAAGGAGTAATTGCACCAGAGGCAACCCCAGCAGATGCTTCAGCAGATAATCTTAATAATAACGCACCTGTTTTTCGCTCTGGCATTTCAGATAGTGATTGAAGTGAATAATTATCCTCCTTTTTAAGGAGGATTTTTTTTGGTGGTAGCGAATTTATTTTGATGATTTCAATAAAGTTACTACTCTAAATACTTTTCAGTAAAGATAAAATAAATTAGATCTTTGGGAAAGTATATAGCAAAGATATTCAATCTGTGTTATAATTCAGGAAGCATCTGAGAGTTCACATGTATTAATATTCGATTGGATATTTAGTGTAGTAAATGCCTAGCGTAGTATCATGCTATATATTTTCCAATAAAGATCTTTCATTTTGTCAAGTGAAAATATCCAGCGTACGAAGGATTTTTCACGAAGATAAAATGAATTAGATTTTGGGGAAATATATAGTGCTTCATTGATTTTTGGCACATTTAGGTTAGACTATCTTACGTTTTCCATACCACAAGTGGGTCGCCTGAAAATTCTGTACTCAAGGAGGATCAGGATGGCTGAAGAAAAAATTTTAGGCTTATTTAAAAAATCTACCAAAAATTCCGAGAATGTAGTTTTTAAAGGCTATAAGTCTGGTTTAACCTTAATTATTCCAGAAAATGTTTCCTTCTCAAAATGCTTGGATGATTTAATAATGCAATTAGATCAAGCCAAGGGTTTTTTTAAGGGAGCAGTAGTCACACTTCAATTAGGTAAGCGGAAGTTGCTTGAGACAGAATTCATTGAAATATCTAAAATTTTAAACGAAGCAGGTTTAGTACTGGCAACAACATCCGATCATCAAAAGAAGTTGGAATGGCATAGTCAGAAACACAAAGAATCCATACCAGAAGAGAGTGTAGTTGCAACAGTTACGATTCGACGTACAATTCGTTCTGGTCAAAAATTTGAATATGACGGAAACTTAGTGATTATGGGTGATGTCAATCCGGGTGCAGAAATAGTAGCAACGGGAGATATTATTGTCCTGGGTAAACTACGAGGCACTGTTCATGCTGGAGCTAAGGGTAATCAAGATGCTAGGATTATTGCTTTTCAATTGCGACCAATTCAAATTCGAATCGCCGGAGTAATTACCAGGGCACCAGAATGGGAACGTGGAAAACGCCAAGAACGTCCAGAAATGGCGAGAATTAATGATAATCAGATCATTGTAGAACGGTGTTGTTAGGTTTTGTGTATCGAGGCAGAAGTTACAGATTGTTTGTTGTTGAAAACAATTTAGTTTAATTCTAAGGAGGTTGAATTGATGGCAGGTACGGTAGTAGTGGTTACGTCAGGTAAAGGTGGGGTAGGCAAGACAACTACTTGTGCAAATATTGGAACCGGACTGGCTATCCGAGGTCGTAGAGTTTTATTGATTGATGCTGATATTGGCCTGCGTAATTTGGATGTGGTCATGGGATTAGAAAACCGGATTGTTTTTGACTTAGTTAATGTCGCTGAAAAAACCTGCCGTGTGAAACAAGCTTTGATCAAGGACAAGCGTTTTGAAACATTGTATCTTTTGCCAGCAGCTCAAACTCGCGAAAAGGATGCAATTTCTCAGGAAAGAATGATTGAGATCTGTGCAGAATTGAAACAAGAGTTTGATTATATCTTCATTGATTGTCCTGCAGGGATTGAACAGGGTTTTAAAAACGCGGTAGCGGGAGCAGATCAAGCAATCCTGGTAACCACTCCTGATCTTTCTGCGGTGCGTGATGCGGATCGAATTGTTGGATTACTTCAAGCACGTGAATCTAGAATTGACCCACGTCTAGTAGTTAATCGAGTTCGACCGGCAATGGTTCGTAAAGGTGAAATGATGGCAGTAGAAGATGTTAATGACATTTTGGCAGTTGATTTATTAGGAATTGTTCCAGATGATGAAACAATTATTACTTCTACGAATAAAGGTGAACCGGCAGTTATGGATACATATTCCAGAGCAGGTGAAGCGTATCGTAATATTGTAGCACGTTTTGAAGGAGAATCAGTACCCTTTATGTCCTTGGATTATGATTTAGGTTTATTTGGTAAAATAAAAAAAATGATTGCCAAATAGATTGGCTGACTTTTAGCAGATCATTGCTTAAAGGGGGATTCTAGTGGATTTGTTAAAAAAATTTTTTAAAGATAATGCTTCAAGCAAAGAAGTAGCTGTAGAACGACTACGCTTGGTTTTAGTTCATGACCGAGCAGATATTTCACCAGGTTTACTAGAGCTTTTAAAGGAAGAAATGATTCAAGTAATTACTAAATATATGGATATCGATCAAGAAGCCATGGATGTTACTTTGAATTCCACTGATCACTCGGCTGCTTTAATTGCAAGTATCCCAGTAAAACGAATTAAGCGTCAGTCTGTAACGGCTTCATAGCCGTTTTTTGTCATTTGTAAAATTTTTATTAAAGGAAACATTTACCATCTAGCGGTTTTGCTGATAAAAAGGTATAATAGAAATATAAACGTAAAATTATGCTTGTCAGGAGGCGCTGCCGTGGATCGGCGGTTTTTTAAAAATTTAGATTACACCTTGATATCTGTAGTATTGATACTAATTATAATCGGACTAGTAATGGTTTTTAGTGCAACTTATACTAATGA
>JBFYZC010000009.1:0-3743 GCA_041309705.1 Bacillota bacterium
AACTCAAACCTTATTTTTTTGCAAAAAATTAAAATTTTTATAAAATTTATTTTTTATAAACTAAATTTTATAATTATATCGTTTTTATAAATAGTATTACTTTTATTAAAGCGATGTTAATTTAATTTTAAAAAATAAGTAACAAAATTTTAATAAATAGAAGGATTTGATTTATGGAAGTCGAATATAAAAATTAAATAAAATTATTATTTATAATAATAACAAAACACTTAAATATACATATATAGCTGCTATTTTTATTTCTTAAGAATTGAAAGTGTTCATGATAGTAATTCTTAAACTGCACTTAAAGGCTTTTTTGTTATAAAAGATCATTAGAAACAAAATTATCATTTATATATTTTCCCAAAGATCTAATTCATTTTACCTTCGTAAAAAATCCCTAGTAGAGACAGGTCGCGACCTGTCCCTACTAAGGGTTCGCTCGACATAATAAAAGATCTTTATCGGAAAATATTTAGCAGGTGCTACGATAAAAATTACCACTCTCAAGCCATTTGTAAATTTGAATGTAAATTTTCCCCAAAAAGGAGGGTTGGATTTAACTGGGATTAAAAGATAAATACTCAATTGTTAATTTGGAGGAGGATGAAGTTTGAATTTTTCATTGCGTAAAACTTTAGTTTTATTTTTAATGGTTAGTATTTTAGCAATGGCTTCAATTGGTTCAGCTGAGACACCTTTGAATTATGGCGAGGCTTTACAAAAAGCAATTATGTTTTATGAATTTCAGCGTTCGGGAAAATTACCTGTAGATAAAAGAGACAATTGGCGTGGTGATTCGGGATTAATTGATGGCGCTGATGCTGGAATTGATTTGACTGGGGGATGGTATGACGCAGGCGATCATGTTAAATTTAATCTACCAATGTCGTACTCCGCAGCAATGCTTGCATGGAGTGTCTATGAGGACAAAGATGCTTATGTAGCAAGTGGACAACTTGATTATATCCTAGCACAAATTAGATGGGCAAATGATTACTTTATTAAATGTCATACTGCTCCAAATGAGTACTATTATCAGGTAGGAAATGGCAATCTCGACCATGCTTGGTGGGGACCTGCTGAAGTAATGCAGATGGCAAGACCTTCATATAAAGTAACCTTAAATGCTGGAGGCTCAACGGTTGTAGCAGAAACTGCTGCTTCTTTAGCAACCGCAGCCTTGGTCTTTAAAACAATTGATCCAACTTATGCTGCCAAATGTTTAAAACATGCGAAAGAGTTATATTCATTTGCAGAAACAACCAAGAGTGATGCGGGATATACTGCAGCCTCTGGTTTCTATAATTCCTGGAGTGGTTTCTATGATGAGCTTTCCTGGGCTGGAGCTTGGCTCTACTTAGCAACCCAAGATCAGACTTACTTGGATAAAGCAGAGGAATATGCAAAGAATTGGGGTACTGAACCTCAAACAACTACGGTTGGTTATAAGTGGGCACATTGTTGGGATGATGTACATAATGGAGCAGCAGTTTTACTAGCTCGATTAACTGATAAAGAAATCTACAAAAAAGCAACAGAGATGCATTTGGATTATTGGACCACTGGAGTAAATGGACTGAAAATTAGTTATACTACGAAAGGTTTGGCATGGTTATCTAGATGGGGTTCGTTGAGATATGCAACTACCACTGCGTTTTTAGCAGATATCTATGCTGCATGGTCTGGTTGCCCTACTAGTAAGGCTACTATTTATAAAAACTTTGCTAAACAGCAAGCTGATTATGCACTTGGTAGTAGTGGACGGAGTTTTGTAGTCGGCTATGGTGTCAACCCGCCACAACATCCACATCATCGTACTGCGCATAGTTCTTGGGCAGATAGCTTAAGTAATCCAGCAACACATCGTCATGTCTTATATGGTGCTTTAGTTGGCGGACCAGATGCAGCCAATGATAGTAGTTATGAGGATGATATTAGTAACTATATTACTAATGAAGTAGCGTGTGATTATAACGCTGGATTTGTTGGAATACTTGCCAGAATGTATAACCAACATGGTGGTACTCCGATTGCTAACTTTAAAGCAATCGAAACTGTCACCAATGACGAGCTGTATGTGGAAGCAGGTCTCAATGCTTCAAGTACCAACTTTGTTGAAATTAAAGCCATCATGAATAACCGCTCAGGTTGGCCAGCGCGAGTTGGCGATAAACTTTCCTTTAAATATTTTATAAATCTGAGTGAGATTATCCAAGCCGGCTATACAGCCGCTGACATCGTAGTTAGCTCTAGTTATAATCAAGGTGCAGTTTTTTCGCAAGTATTACCATGGGATGTTGCCAATCATATTTATTATGTAAATGTTGATTTTACTGGCACCAAAATTTATCCGGGCGGAATGTCAGCACATCGTAAAGAGATTCAATTACGAATGGCTGCACCAATGGGTGTGACCTGGAATAATGCCAATGACTTCTCTTATCGAGATTTAGTAGGTACTGGTGGTGGTTCAGTTGTCAAAACTAAAAATATTCCAGTTTATGATGATGGAGTAAAAGTCTTTGGCAATGAAGAGCGGACGATTCCGGCTCCAGTAGTGAGAATTACTGAGCCGATTCAAGATCAATTATTTGAATTGCCTTCCGCGCAAAATCCGATTGATATTAAAGCTAATGCAACGATTACTGAAGGTTCAATTACTAAAGTCGAGTTTTATGTGAATAATGAGCTAAAAGTAACTGATAATACCGCACCATATGCAATTAAATGGTATCCAACTGGTGGTACTCAGAACTCAAATGGAATTGAGTACTTTACTATTAAAGCCAAAGCTTATGCGGATAATGATACTATTACTACCTCGAGTGAAGTGAAAATCAAAGTAAAGCTTCCAGTGATCGAACCTCCGGCAGTAGTGATTACTTCTCCCAAAGAAAATGAGTATTTTGAATATCCTTCGGTAACACAGCCAATTAATTTAAAAGCTAATGCAACCAGTAGTAATGGAGCAATTAGTAAAGTGGAATTCTTTATTAATGATAATAAAATTGGCGAAGATAATATTGCTCCGTATAGTATTAATTGGTATCCAGAAGGATTTACCCAAAATCAAAATGGTTTGGAAACTTATCGTTTAACAGTAAAAGCTACTGATGAGGATCAAAATGTTGGTACTTCTAGTGTAGTCTCATTTGTAGCTAAAATACCAGTGGATCCAAATGCACTGCGTAGGATTAAAGTACAGATGTATAATGGCAGTACTAATGATACTACCAATAGTATCTCTCCTAAGATTAAAGTAATCAATGATGGAAATACCTCAATTAATCTTGCTAACTTAAAGATTCGTTATTATTACACGATTGATGGTGAGAAAGTACAGAATTATTGGTCTGATAATGCAGCAATAGTTGGAACTGGGAAATATGCAAGTCTTTCAGGAATTAATGCAAAGTTTGTTAAACTCGAAAGTGCAAAATTAAAGGCAGACTACTATCTAGAACTGAGTTTTCCAGCTAATGCAGGTATGCTTGAAGCAGGTCAAACCCTTGAAATGCAAAATCGTTTTGCGAAAGGAGACTGGAGTAACTATACCCAAACCAATGACTATTCCTTTAATGCAACTGCTAATTCATATCAAGATTCAACCACAGTAACTGTTTATTTAGATGGTAGTTTAATATCTGGTATTGAGCCATAAGGTGTGGTTTGCAAAAGGTTTTGTATATTTTCCGAAAAATCTAATTCATTTTATCTTCGTGAAAAATCCTTAGTAC
>JBFYZC010000010.1:0-4374 GCA_041309705.1 Bacillota bacterium
CACTTGCTTTGATCTTTGAAGATATTGATGCCAAACCAATCATCAATGCTTATGACAGTACTCAAGGCAATTTCATTCACTGGCTGGCAGCCGATTTAGATCCAACCTTAAACAAACTAGAGGCTGATGCTTCCTATGAAAAACAAAATCAAAAATATAGTTTTGTCGAAGGAACCAACGGTTACAGGGTTATTCACTATCGGGGACCAGATCCACCTCCCGATTTCTCTCGTAATCCACCCCGACCAATTATCCACATTTATCGTCTCACCGTCTATGCTCTTTCTGAAAAAACAGGTTTAAAAGACGGTTTTAGTATCGAGCAGCTGCATCAGGCAATGCAAGGCAAGATCATCGACCAGGCAGAACTTTTGATTAGTTATAGCAACTAAAAGTCATGGCGAAGATTTTCTAACATTAAGCCCTCGGATATTCCGAGGGTTTTTACCTATATATTTTCCGAAAGATCTATTTCATTTTAACTTCATAAAAAATCCTTAATACGCTGGATAATTTCCAAAAGATCTAGTTTATTTTATCGTCGCGAAAAATCCTTAGTGCTTTGGATATTTTCACTCGATAAAATACAAGATCTTTAGTGTAAATTATATTGATATTTTTATTCGTTAAAATGAAAGATCTTTATTGGAAAATATATAAGTCTAAAAGCATTGCCAAGAAATCATCAATCACCCCACAAAAATCATGAAACTCCCCACCCACATCATTAAACTCCCCACCCAAATCATGAAACTCCCCACCCAAATCATGAAACATCCCCCATTAATTGCAAATCATTTCTCTGGAATCATCAAGTATTCACAATAAATCATAAAACCTCCCTCCGAAATCATTAAATCCCTCTAAAAAATCATCAAGTAACGGTCGAAAATCATATTGCAAGACATCAAATATATTTTGCAAGCAAAAAAATTCAGCTTGTAATCTAGGAAATTTATTTTGTAATCTAGGAAATTTATTTTGTAATCTAATAAATTCGTTTTGCAACGTATTAAATAGATTTTGTAATCTTAATAATTCAGCTTGTAACGTATAAAATGTATTTTGCAACGTATAAAATGTATTTTGTAACGTATAAAATGTATTTTGTAAAGATTAATTCTCATCCCTATCTTCTCCTGAAGAATTCCAACATGCTACAGAATCTTTCCGGGATCATCCCCAGTCTTTCGGAGCTGAGGTAGCAGCATTCCAGGCTGTTACGGAATGATTCCTACCTGATTATCTCTCATTCCTTCCAGACCAAAAAGCATTTTGCAGGGTTGCAAGATACTTCAAACAAGATGAAAAATTATTTATCATAAAAAAGGAGTTGCTAGATGAAAATCTCCATCCGTGATCTCCCTTCCTTAATTATGGCAGTACGCATCATGATCGAGAATACCTTGGCGATCCCAGAGATCAGTGCTGCAGTAGCCAAGTATGGTTATGATACAACGAAAATCCTTGAAGGTAAAGAGCTTTTAGAGGAAACGATCGAATTGATTCACGAACACCAAAAGCAACTCAGACGCCAGTTCAACGCAACTGCTGACCTTAATCAAGCTCGTACTGAGTTCCATCAGTCTTACATGCAGACCTTGAAAGTCGCTCGAGTTGCTTTACAAGCAAGCACTAAAGCTCATGCTTCTTTAAAACTAGACGCACGACGCTATAGAACTTTTACTGAATGGTTCTATCAGGCAGATACTTTTTATGAGGCACTTCTAGTCCAGCCAGATCTCTGCGCTGAGATGGCAAAATTCGGCTACTCAAACGAAAAATTAACTGCTGAAGCTGCCCTGCTTCAGGAGGTAGAGACAAGAAGTCACTATCAGAAAAAACAACTCGGTTTGAGTGACGAAACCCTCCAACTGCGCAACGAGAAACTTCAAGAGTTGAAACGCTGGGTCTCTAACTATCGGGCAATTGTCAGAGTCGCCCTCGCTGACACCCCACAAAAAATGGAAGCATTAGGGATTATGGTGAGGTCGTAACTGGAGGCTGGAGGCTGGAGGTTGGAGGCTGGAGGCGTGATTTACTCCCCCTGCGCTGCGCGCTTCCCCCTCAGTGAGGGGGATTGGGTTAGTGCGATATGAAATTCTCCTGCTGAAGAGAAATATGTTGCTATTTGTTACCTACGGGCAACCACAGGGGGTTGCCCCTACATTAAAAACCCATCCTGCAAATTTATTAGGCAATTCCTCTCCTTTATCATCATCCTGTAGGGGCAGGTCACCGTGCCTGCCCTGCGGGCAACCACAGGGGGTTGCCCCTAGATGTTACATCAAACAACCCATCTATCAAATCCACCTCCCATTCTCCCACGCCTGCTCCCAACCCCAATCCCCCTGACGAGGGGGTCGCGGAGCGGGGGGAGCTGTTCCAGCCTCCAGCTTCTAGCTTCCAGCCTCCAGAATGGGGGAGGTTCTGCCTCTTACTTCCAGTATCTCACGAATAGCTTAAATTCGAGAACACTGATAAAAGGCAAACTTTCATCCACTCAAGTGGCTGTTTTATTAATTTTATTTTAAATCTTGTCAAACACAATCCATTATTATATACTCTGTAAAGAAAAACCAAAAACTAACTACTTGAAAATACTATCACCATTAAATTTAGGAGCATTAAATAATGATTGATTTCAAAAAAGAACTAAGTAACTTTAATTTTTTTGAATTAGACCACGATTTCTTAAACAGACAACAGGAAGCATCTCTGATAATCGAACCCTTACAAAACTCCTTCAAACGTTTTAGCAAAGAACAGAATAAAACTAATACTCAATTAGAAGCAATCTATGAATTAACCGAGATGCTTGAAGCAAAATTACAAGCAATTGAACTACTCCAGGTAAAGACCAATACAGAAAATCAGGAGCGACTAAAATTAATTAAAGTCTTCATCAGTATTCTTGATCAACTCGAAATCCTGTATCGTTATTCATTACAACATGAGTCCGCATCCCGTCAGCAGCAGATGCAGCTTATCTGGGAGAATACTGCCCAAACTATGCTGCCTTATGGTTTGGTTCGAATCGAGGGTGAAGCTGCCTTCTTTAATCCACAATTGCAAACAATAATTAATACCGAGTCACGTCCAGACTTACCCGCAGG
Source organism: Bacillota bacterium (assembly GCA_041309705.1). Taxonomy (GTDB): domain Bacteria; phylum Bacillota; class UBA4882; order UBA8346; family UBA8346; genus JBFYZC01. The sequence continues at coordinate 3,117 of JBFYZC010000010.1, forward strand.
AATCGTTCTGGAAGTTCTAAAGTCTGGTTATCTCTATCAAAATGAAGTCTTACGCAAAGCTGAAATTATTTTAAATAAATATCGGAACGAGGCTGAAGATGAGTAATCGAATTGTTGGTATTGATCTGGGCACCTCTACTTCGGAGATTGCGATCCTGGAAAATGGCAAACCAAAACTAATCGCCAATCATTTAGGTGAGTTTATTACCCCCTCGGTGGTTGGAGTCTCTGATGACGGAAGAATTATCGTCGGTCAAGAGGCAAAAGATCAACTACTCTTGAAACCTGATGAAACTGTCTTTGAAGTTAAACGACTGATGGGTCAAGCGACTCAGGTCAAAATGGGGGAAAATTCTTATTCCCCATCACAGATCGCTGCTTATATTCTCCGTTATCTGATCGATTCCGCCTCCCATTATCTGGGCGAAGAAATCTCACGGGCAGTCATTACCGTGCCAGCTTATTTCTCCGATGAACAACGTCGGGCGACGGTAACTGCCGGGGAACTAGCCGGAATCAAGGTGGAACGGATTCTCAACGAACCAACTGCAGCAGCACTTGATTATGGACTGGAGCATCTTACGGAATGCCAAAACATTCTCATCTATGACTTAGGTGGTGGTACACTTGATGTTACTGTGTTAGAGATGTTTGAAGGAGTCCTGGATGTCAAGGCAAGCTGTGGTAATAATCAACTCGGCGGGAAAGATTTCGACCAGAGTTTAATCAACTATCTCCGCTCAAACTTTGAATCAACTCATCAAATAGATCTCTCCCAGGACAAACGCGCTTTATTAAGATTAAAAGAAGCTGCCGAAACTGCGAAGATTACTCTCAGTAGTGAGACGACTGCACAGATTTCACTCCCCTTCTTTGCCAAAGTTAAGCAAGAACCAGTCGCTTTGGAGACTACGATCACACGCGAACTTTTTGAAACGCTAATTCAAGAGAAGATCGACTCCACGGCAGCCCAGATCAACTCCGCTTTAAACGATGCCAAACTTACTGCCGCTGAGATTGAGCTGATCTTGTTGGTCGGTGGTTCAACTCGGATTCCTTATGTCCAAACCTTTATTGAAAAAACTTTAGGTAAATCCGCCGCCAAACTAGTCGATCCTGATCTCGCCGTAGTACGTGGTGCGGCAATTCAAGCTGGAATTTTAAATAACGAACTCTCCAGCGAGCATGAGATCATGATTACCGATGTCTGTCCCTATACTCTGGGCACATCCGTTCTCGAATATATTAATGGGTTTCC
>JBFYZC010000011.1:0-3643 GCA_041309705.1 Bacillota bacterium
CCATTAGTAAATCAGGTGATGGAGTCATATACTTTCCGTATTTCCACCAATCGTTTGAATCAGTTTATTGGTGAAGTAATTGCACTGCATCATCCGCCTTCTAATAAAGGACGAATCTTTAAGATTTATTTTACAAAACAATTAGGGGTAAAACCACCCACCTTTCAGTTTGCAGTTAATGATCCAGACGGGTTCCATTTTTCCTACCAGCGTTATTTAGAGAATAAATTACGCGAAGCGTTTGGCTTTATCGGGACTCCGATTAAATTTCAGACGAAAATCAAGACCAAAGAAAGTTGAGGCAATATTTGGCAATGTTTATCATCACTAGTATATTAGTTTTGCTCTTAAGTTATCTGATTGGTTCCATTATGAGTGGGGATCTGGTAGCGCGAATTAAAAAAGTTGATCTGCGTAGTCGAGGTAGTGGTAACGTAGGTGCAACTAATGTTTTTCGAACCATGGGTACTTCGTATGGAATAATTGTCTTAGTGGCAGATGCCTTAAAGGGAGTAATTGCGGTTCTTTTGGGGGTTTGGGTCAATACATACTTTGGTTATAGCTCTGAGTTGCCAATTTGTAGCGGAATTTTAGCAATTATGGGACATAATTGGCCAATCTATGCTAAATTTAAAGGTGGCAAAGGAATTGCGACCTCGCTAGGGGTGATAATTGCCTTATCTCCACAAAGTTTATTGGTTGCACTGCCAGTCTGGCTCTTAGCTTTTTTTATCTCGGGCTATGTCTCAGTGGGCTCGATTTTGGCAGCTATTGCTTATCCAGTTTCAGTCTTTATTTTCTATCCAAATCAGTTATATTTACAAATTTTTGCTTTGGTAGCAGGTGGTTTAGCAGTCTATCGTCATCGTGTTAATATTCAACGTTTACTGCATGGTGAGGAAAATCGTATTTTGTACAAAAAGCAGAAGGAGGGGAGAGAATGATTGGGGTAATTGGTGCTGGAGGCTGGGGAACAGCGTTGGCGAAATTGTGTGCCCAAAAAGGTTATCAGGTGAAGCTCTGGGCTCAAGAACCTGAAGTAGTAACAGAGATTAATCAACAGCACACGAATCAAACTTTTTTACCTGGAATAACCTTACCTGATTCATTAGTAGCAAGTAGTGATTTGGTTGAGGTAGTTCGGGGTCAGAAGTATTTGATTACCGCCTCGCCCAGTCAGTGGTTGCGTTCGGTTGCAAAAAAGATAGCTCCTTTTGTTGAATCAGGTACAATTTTAATTAGTGCCTCAAAGGGAATCGAACTTCAAAGTTTAAAAATTATGTCTGAGGTTCTGCAAGAAGAATTGCCCCAGCTTGATTTAGGAGCAATCGTCGCACTTTCAGGACCGAATCACGCCGAAGAAGTGGGGCGCAATCTTCCCTCGGCAACGGTGGTGGCAACTCCGGTTTTGAAATATGCTGAAGAAGTGCAGGATCTCCTGATTAATTCGAATTTTCGGGTTTATACTAATCCAGATCGGGTTGGGGTTCAATTAGGAGGTTCGCTAAAAAATATTATTGCATTAGCCGCAGGAATCTCTGATGGCTTAGGCTTTGGTGATAATACTAAAGCAGCTTTGATTACTAGAGGCTTGGTGGAGATCTCCCGTTTGGGAGTAGCACTGGGGGCGCAAGCACCAACTTTTGCTGGTTTATCAGGCATGGGAGATCTGTTTGTGACTGCTGCCAGTAAGCATAGCCGGAATGCCTGGGCAGGACGTGAGATTGGACAGGGTAAATCTTTGGAGGAGATTACCAATTCTACTAAGATGGTAGTTGAAGGAGTTGCCACTACAGCAGCAGCTTATCAGCTTTCACGCCAACTTAAAATTGCGATGCCGATTACGACGACTACTTATCAGATTTTGTTTGAGAATCTTTCGGCGCGAGATGGAGTAGGACATTTGATGGAGCGAATACGAACCCACGAGATGGAGGAGATTGTTACTGCTAATTATACGTGGGCTTGAAGTGAAAAGAATAAAGTTAGCAAAAAGAATCCAAAGGATGAGGGTTCTTTTTTGTTGTGTATAGACTGGTTTGTGATGAGAGGACTTTTTGGGTTTGATTTGTAATCATCAGTAAATCTGTTAAAATATAATTGTGAAATGAATCACAAAGTTAAATATGACAAACTGTAGTCAGGTTTCGAATGTTATAATATAATCAAAATAACGGGAGGTTGGTAAGATGAGCAATAATGAAAGAACCAAAATGGTGGCACCATGTGGAATTGATTGTGGAATCTGTGAGCTGTATCTCTGCCGGAATAATCAACAATTATTAGAGCATTTACTGGGGATGGGAATCCCTCAAGAGAAACTGCCTTGTGAAGGTTGTCGTCAAGTGGAGGGTGCTTGTCCAGTGCTGGGAGAGAAATGTGCGACGTATGATTGTGCCTTAGAACAAAAAGTTGAATTTTGCTTTGAGTGTCAGGAGTTTCCTTGTGGCAAGCTATCACCTGCAGCAGACCGCGCCAATGTACTACCACATAATACCAAAGTGTTTAATCTCTGTACGATTAAAAGAGATGGTGTGACAGGTTTTGTGGAAAAATCTCTGGAGATTAAGCAGAAATACTATCAAGGTAAAATGGAAGTTGGTAAAGGACCACAGTTGAAGTAGCTTTCTTTCTGAAGTTCAGGTGTAGTGAATTTTTTAATAGAGAAATAATAAAACCTTTTTTGTTTTGGCAAAGAAGGTTTTGTGTTGTTGCGGTAAGAATATTTTATATTTAGAAAGCAAGAAAAATTGTGTTGCTAGGGGGGCTGAACAGTGAGAATTAAAGAAATAAGCAAGAAAATAATTTTGTTTTTGGTGAGTTTAGTTATCTTGATTTATCTGAATAATAGTTCCTTATTTGTGAAACAGAATGATGGAAGACCATTACTACTGGCACATCGGGGTTTGGCGCAGACGTTTTCGATGCAAGGAATAACTGCAGAAACCAATACTGCAGAGCGGATCTATCCCCCAGAGCATCCTTATTTGGAGAATACTATTCCTTCAATGGAGGCGGCTTTTCGAGCGGGAGCTGATATGGTTGAGTTCGATATACAGATAACTAAAGATCGACAATTTGTAGTTTTTCATGACTGGACACTGGATTATCGAACCAATGGAACTGGTGTCACGCGTGAACATACGATAACTGAATTAAAGCAACTGGATATAGGGTATGGTTATACTGCTGATCATGGAAAAACTTTTCCTTTTCGGGGTAAGGGGATTGGGTTGATGCCCTCATTAGATGAAGTATTAAGCTATTTCCCGAATCGATTGTTGTTGCTTCATATTAAAAGTAATGATCCAGAGGAAGGAGCAATTCTGGCAGAGTATCTTCAAAAATTATCGAAAAAACGATTAGCGAAACTTACTGTTTACGGTGGAGAAAGACCAATCGCGACACTACAACAGAAGCTGCCTGAGATGCGAGTAATGTCTAAGGCGACTATGAAGCAGGCGTTACTTCCGTATCTCGCAATAGGTTGGACTGGATATCTGCCAGCTTCGATGCAGAATACTTTTTTTGTTTTACCACTAAAGTACGCACGTCTGCTCTGGGGTTGGCCAGATAAATTTATTGAAAGAATCAAGCAGGCTAATTCGTATTTTGTGGTGGTATTGGGAGATGGTGAATGGTC
>JBFYZC010000012.1:0-5502 GCA_041309705.1 Bacillota bacterium
GGTAGGGAAACCCCGGTCGAACTTGAATATCATCAAGTTGAAAAGCTGTAACTGTTGCGTGGGAGGGAGAAGACCCGTTAAAACCACAGATCAATTGAAGGAGGTGAAGGGCAATGGCTAAAAAAATTACAGGAATGATTAAGCTGCAAGTAAATGCTGGTAAAGCAAATCCTGCGCCACCTGTAGGCCCTGCCCTGGGACAACACGGCGTTAACATTATGGAGTTTTGTAAAACGTTTAATGAACGAACTGCTAATCAAGTTGGACTGGTTATTCCAGTAGTAATTACGGTTTATGAAGATCGCTCATTTACATTTATCTGTAAAACTCCACCAGTACCAGTCTTATTGAAAAAAGCTTTAAACATTCCCAGTGGCTCAGGCGTTCCTAATAAAACCAAAGTAGGAACAATCACTCAAACACAAGTAAGAGAGATTGCGGAAATGAAGATGCCTGACCTGAATGCAGCAAGTATCGAAGCAGCCATGAGCATGGTGGCTGGAACTGCTCGTAGCATGGGAATCGTTGTTGAAGCTTAATATTAAACGTAGAGTTTGTTCATTTTGTGGGAGGAATTATTTCCGTTATACCACTAAGGAGGAGTAAGCATGTCTCAACAGGGCAAGCGATATCAAACAGCGACCAAAATGGTCGATAAAGCAAAATTATATGAACCAGTCGAAGCATTAAATATCCTCAAAGGTATGCCGAAGGGAAAATTTGATGAATCGGTTGAAGTTGCAATTCGTTTAGGTGTCGATCCACGACATTCTGATCAACAAATTCGTGGTGCAGTAGTACTGCCAAATGGAACTGGTCGTTCAGTCAAAGTGGCTGTTTTTGCGAAAGGTGAAAAAGCAAAAGAAGCACTTGAAGCTGGAGCAGACAAAGTTGGTGCTGAGGATTTAATTGAAGAGATTCAAAAGGGTTGGCTGGATTTTGATGTTGCCATCGCCACTCCTGATATGATGGGTGCGGTTGGTAAGCTGGGTAAAGTGTTAGGTCCTAAAGGATTAATGCCAAACCCCAAAACTGGTACAGTGACAATGGATGTTGCCAAAGCAGTACGTGAGAGTAAAGCTGGTAAGATTGAATACCGAGTTGATAAAACCGGAATTGTGCATGTACCAATTGGTAAAGTTTCATTCGCAGCAGAAAGTCTGATGCAGAATTTTGCCACTTTGATGGGTGTGATTATTAAAGCAAAACCAGCTTCTGCTAAAGGTACCTATATTAAGAGTGTGGTTATCTCTTCAACCATGGGACCTGGAATCAGAATTGCGCCACAACAAGCATCTCAAGCAGCAACCAGCCATTAAAATATTTTTTACTAAATTAAATTAAATTAAGTTTGCCATAGACAGTAGGTGCCAAGCGGCATAATGGGTAACCGCCTACCGAGGCTGGAGTGAAATTCGATCTTAAGTTTTTTCAAGATCTCCAGTTTTCTATGGAGATCTTTTTTGATTGATTAAAAAGGAGGTGTAGTAATGACAGTACGCGTCGAAAAAGAGGCTTTGGTTAGTGAGGTACAAGAAAAGCTTTCTAAGGCAACTTCGGTGGTTTTAGCTGATTATCGTGGCTTAAATGTTCAAGAAGTAACCGAATTACGTAAGAAATTACGTGAAGCCGGAATTGAATATAAGGTATTTAAGAACACGTTAACCAGTCGCGCTGCCAAAGCAGCAAATATTGCTGATTTAGATCAGTACTTAGCAGGACCAACCGCATTTGCTTTCAGTTATACTGATCCGGTAGTTCCAGCAAAATTGTTAGCTGATTTTGCTAAAGACCACAAAAAGATGGAATTAAAGGGCGGTATTCTTGAGGGTAAAGTAATTAGCCTAGATATGGTCAAGCAGTTAGCTTCCTTACCATCTCGCGAAGTTTTGTTGGGACAAACTGCGGGAGTTTTACAGGCTCCATTACGTGGTTTGGTAACAGTTTTGTCAGGGCCAATGCGCAATTTGGCAAATGTGCTTGAAGCAGTACGCAAGCAAAAAGCTGGTGAATAAGGGTTACTATATTTTAATTTAAAAAAAATTATTTTTAGGAGGAAATATCAATGTCTAAAGTTAATGAAATTTTAGAGATCGTCAAAGGGATGTCAGTTTTAGAGTTAAACGAGTTAGTGAAAGCATTCGAAGAGGAATTCGGTGTTTCTGCAGCTGCTCCAGTAGCTTTTGCAGGTCCAATGCCAGGTGCAGCAGCTCCTGTTGAAGTAGAGAAGACTGAGTTTGATGTGATTTTAGCTAACGCTGGTGCACAAAAGATTCAAGTAATCAAAGTAGTTCGTGAAGCTACTGGTCTTGGTCTCAAAGAGGCTAAAGATCTGGTTGATGGCGCTCCAAAAGCAGTTAAAGAAGGTATTGCTAAAAAAGACGCTGAAGAGCTCAAAAAGAAACTTGAAGAAGCTGGCGCAACTGTCGAACTTAAGTAAATTAAGGCTTGATTTGATAATGAGGGTTGCTAAAACACCCTCATTATTGTTAATTTTTTTATATCTCTTGACAAGTTGTCCTTGATGATTTATAATAATAAATTGCTAAAAGTATTTTTGCTTTAATAGTTTAGAAAAAAATATTTTTCTAAGATGAATAATAATTTGGTCTTTGGATAATATATACGAATGTGGGCTGAATAATACTGAAACAAATTCGATCAAACATAATAACATAACTTATACAATCGAGGCTAACCAGGTTACCTTGCTTTTATCTGTTTTTTACCTACACCATATATGTTTGATTTATAAAAGAACGCAAGCTAAAATGGACATTTCTGTTTTGCTTAAAAAGATCTCTCAAATAAATTTTTAATTACATAGATATTTTCCGTTAAAGATTTTTTATTATATCGAGTGAAAACATCCAGCTTAATAAGGATTTTTTACGAAGATAAAATGAAATAGATCTTCCGGAAAATACATAGAACCTGAATTTTTTGATGAAAATTTTTTTGAAAGTTTAGTATGTCATAAAACACCAAGATTTTTGGTGGATTATGGCTTTGGTCAGTATCGGTTAGGTAACATGACTTTCAAAGCTAAATAAACGCTGGGGAGTTTGGACCTAATTAGATGCGAAAATCAGCCTATAAATAACGCCAGGAATTGGCATTTGCGGAGACGGGAAGGCTGACAACCGTTGATGAAGCAAGAAGCTCCTACTTCTTTAAGTGGGGGTAGTTCACAGCGATCAATTCTGAAGAGGTGAGTAGCTTGCACAATATCGCAAAGAAGCAACGGGAACGGGTAAGCTTTGGAAAGATCGACGAAATCCTAGATATGCCAAATCTAATTGAAATTCAGCAGCGATCCTACCAATGGTTTTTAGACGAAGGTTTGCGGGAGATGTTTCGGGATATCTCACCCATTCAGGATTTCACCGGTAATCTCGTACTGGAGTTTGTTGATTATTCTTTGGGTGAACCGAAATATCCAGTTGAAGAGTGCAAAGAAAGAGATGTAACATTTGCAGCACCACTTAAAGTTCGCGCACGCTTAATTAATAAGGAAACTGGCGAAGTTAAGGAGCAGGAAGTCTTTATGGGAGATTTTCCGCTAATGACTGAGAAGGGCACTTTTATTATTAATGGTGCTGAGCGGGTAATTGTTAGTCAGTTAGTACGTTCACCAGGAGTTTATTTTGGTCGTACTCAAGATGCGGCTGGTAAGTATCTTTATAATTCCAGCATTATTCCAAGTCGTGGTGCTTGGCTGGAATTTGAGCTTGACTCAAATGATGTTTTGTATGTGAGAATTGATCGAACTCGAAAGATTCCTGCAACTATTTTACTAAAGGCACTTGCCTTAGGGAATAACTATCAGCTGACTGAGCTGTTTAATGAACATGAAGTGATCAAAGGAACTTTAGAGCGCGACAATACTCAAAATCAAGAAGAAGCATTAATTGAGATTTATAAACGACTCCGTCCGGGTGAACCGCCAACCGCCGATAGTGCGAGAACTTTATTTGATTCTCTCTTTTTCGATCCCAAACGTTATGATCTTTTGTCAGTAGGACGCTATAAACTCAATAAAAAATTGGGTTTGGACTATCCGATAAAAAGTACGCCTGCAAGCGTTGACGAGAATGGTAACGAGATTCCTGCCCAAGAAGCGGTGCGAATCTTAACCAAAGAAGATGTGATTGAGGTCGTCCGACATTTATTAAAGCTGATGGAGATTGAAGGCGAGGTTGACGATATTGATCATTTAGGAAATCGTCGTCTTAAATCAGTGGGCGAATTATTACAAAATCAATTTCGTATTGGTCTGTCAAGGATGGAACGTGTGGTACGAGAACGAATGACCATTCAAGATGTTGAAGTAATTACTCCTCAGGCGTTAATTAATATTCGTCCAGTAGTAGCTTCAATTAAAGAATTTTTTGGTTCAAGTCAGTTATCACAGTTTATGGATCAGACCAATCCTTTAGCAGAATTAACTCATAAACGTCGCTTATCCGCTTTAGGACCAGGTGGTCTCTCGCGTGAACGCGCAGGATTTGAAGTGCGTGATGTGCATCATTCACATTATGGGCGCATGTGTCCAATCGAGACTCCTGAGGGACCTAACATTGGTTTGATTGGTTCGTTAACTACTTTTGCGCGAATTAATGAGTATGGTTTTATTGAAACTCCTTATCGAATTGTAGAAAATGGAGCAGTTACGGATCAGATTATCTACTTAACTGCTGATGAGGAAGATAAATATATTGTTGCTCAAGCTAGTGAACCATTCGATCCGGAAACCAAGATTTTTCTGAAAAATCGAGTTTCAATTCGGCATAAAGATGATATTCGTGAAGTACCTAGTAATCAGGTGCAACTGATGGATGTCTCTCCGAAACAATTAGTGAGTATTGCGACGGCATTAATCCCATTTTTAGAAAATGATGATGCGAACCGTGCGTTAATGGGTTCGAACATGCAACGTCAAGCTGTACCGCTTTTGAAAGCTGAAGCTCCTTATGTAGGTACCGGAATGGAGTATAAGGCAGCGGTTGATTCGGGCGTAGTGATTGTGGCTAAAAATGATGGTGTGATTGCTAAAGTAACCGGTGATGAGATTCGCATTAAAACTGATCAAGGACTTGATGTTTATCCGCTTTTGAAATTTAAACGTTCCAATCAGGGTACATGTATTAATCAGAAACCCATCGTTAGAGCCGGTGAGATTGTTAAGGCAGGAGACGTAATTGCGGACGGTCCTTCAACTGATCAAGGCGAATTAGGTTTAGGAAGAAATGTGTTGGTCGCTTTTATGCCTTGGGAAGGATATAATTATGAGGATGCAATTTTAATAAGTGAAGATCTGGTAGTACGTGATGTTTTCACCTCAATTCATATTGAAGAGTATGAGGCAGAATCACGTGATACAAAACTGGGTGCGGAAGAGATTACTCGTGATATTCCTAATGTCGGTGAAGGTGCGTTGGATGATCTGGATGAGCACGGAATCATTCGGGTTGGTGCCGAAGTTCGACCGGGAGATATTTT
>JBFYZC010000013.1:0-4024 GCA_041309705.1 Bacillota bacterium
CCGCTGATAATTTAATTCAGCAGATCTGTGATGGTGTGGAAGTTCCCTAATTCTTTCAATGAGGAGAAGCTCATGCTGGCAAAGGAAATCTTAAAAAAAGTAAAAAAAATTCAATTAAAAACTGCCCGACTCAGCAACGAGATTGCCGCTGGGCATTATGTCAGTGCCTTTAAGGGCAGTGGGATTGAGTTCGAGGAAGTGCGGGAGTATATTCCCGGTGATGATATCCGCAGTATCGACTGGAATGTCACCGCCCGCACTGGTAATGCTTATATCAAACGTTACACCGAGGAACGGGAGTTAACCGTCTTTTTAGTCGTTGATCTCAGTGCTTCGCAATACTTTGGTTCCAGTACGACTTTGAAGAGTGAATTAGCGGCAGAGATCTCTGCCCTCTTGGCTTTTCTCGCGATCAAGAATCATGATAAAGTAGGTCTCTTAATCTTTACTGATCATTGCGAGAAATATCTGCCCCCGCAGAAAGGGCGAACCCATGTCTTACGGGTAATTCGTGAGATCTTGGGCTATCAGCCGACCGGGAAACGTACCGATCTGCAAGGGGCCTTGAATTATCTGAATCATCTTGCCAAACATCGGGGAATCGTCTTTTTGGTCTCCGATTTTCAGGCAACTGAATATGAGAAACCGCTCAAGATCTTAGCCAAAAAACATGATCTGGTGGCAATCAGTCTCGCCGACCCACGCGAAGCAGAGTTACCCCCGGTGGGACTGCTCGAATTAATCGATAGTGAGACGGGGAAGAGAGCTTTAGTTGATAGTTATGACCCCAAGATTAGAGCGGCTTTTCGCGAGCAGACTCTCGCACGTCAAACTGCTTTGAAAAAACTCTTCACCAGTAATAAGATCGATCTGATTAAGATTCAGACTGATCAGTCTTACCTTGACCCATTACAAAAATTCTTTCTGACCCGTGAGAGTCGGTATCGTTAGGGAGGACGAAGATGAAGCGACCACTAAAAATCTTCCTGTTTAGCTTATTAATAATACTAATCGGTCTAGGCGTCTGGGGCTTAATTAAAATGCTCCCGCAACCGCTATCCTTAAAAGCTAACGAAAGCCTTACTGCTACCTTAAGTCTTGCTAAACCAAAACCATACTACCTTGGTGATCTGCTCCCCGTGACTTTGCGGGTTACTTATCGTGAGGGAATCAAACCTCAACTGCCAAGTTTAAGCAAGAAGCAGTTCGGTAAGTTCGAATTAACCAAACCAAGTAAAGCAAGTACCATCAGAAAACAGGGTGGCGCTGAGACTACCATTACTTATCAGCTCACCGCTTGGGAGACAGGCGAATTCGAGATTCCGGAAATCAAGCTTCTCTATCAAACCAAAGCTAAAACCAGCGCGACTTATCAAGTGCCTGGTTTTAAGATCAAGATCAGTTCACTGCTCCCTACTGGAAAAAGTCAGGCAGAACTCTTGAAACTGCCTTTAAGGAAGACTAAACCACCCGTAGCCTTACCACCCAACTACGAATATCTCTGGTATCTGCTCTTCGTTGGTTTAATCCTCGCCTTAATTTTAGGCATCAGAGCGTGGTCTCAAAAGAGAAACGTAATTGACAGAACCGCCACTAACACTCCCGAATTGCTTGAACCAGCGCATCTGATTGCCTTCCGTCGTCTGGAGCAGTTAGCCGCCACCGACTATTTGCAGACTGGTAATTATCATGCCTATTACATTGAGTTAAGTGAGTGTTTACGTGATTATCTGGCACGTCGCTTTCAGATTCCTGCCTTGGAGATGACTACCGAAGAATTTTTAGCGCAGACTGCACAGGATACCACCTTCAAAAGCGAACACCGTGCCATCTTCCGGCACTTCTTCAATTCTGCTGACCTGGTGAAATTCGCCAAACAACAACCTGAAATAACTGAGGCAGCAACCGATCTGGAGAAGGTACGCCATTTTGTTGACGAGACCAAAGTGACTTCTGAGCCAACTGAACCTGTGAGCAACACAATGGCTGTTTAAATTTCTTCACAAGGAGCGACTACTCATGATCTTTCTCAATCCACTTTATCTGGGATTGTTAATTATTCTTCCTTATCTGCTCTACCGTAGCCAAACCAGAATTTTTGGAGTAATCAATTACCCCAATTTAGCTGAACAGACGATAGTTCACACTTGGCGCACTCGTGCCGCCCAAGTAATGCCCTATCTGACGCTCACTGCCTTAGCTTTTTTGATCATCGCGCTCGCCCGACCACAATTAGGCTTAAAAGAGACCATGGTGCGGCATGAAGGCTTGGATATCGTCCTAGCACTAGATGTCTCCACCAGTATGCTCGCTGAAGACTTTAAGAAACTGGGCAAACGAGTCAACCGGGTGACGATGGTGAAAGAGGTCGCCAGCAATTTTATTGAGAAACGCCCCAATGACCGGATTGGTCTGGTGGTCTTTGCCGGACGACCCTATATTCTTTCCCCGCTGACCTGGGATCATGACTGGACACTCAATCGGATGCGCGAGGTGCAATCGGGGATGATCGAGGATGGCACAGCAGTTGGTTCGGCACTCGCTACCGCAGTGAATCGTTTACGTGCCTCTAGTGCCAAGAGTAAAGTAGTGGTGCTCTTAACTGACGGTAATAATAACGCGGGGGCAATCTCGCCCGCCACTGCTGCTGACGCTGCCAAAGCCTTGAAAGTTAAGGTCTATACCATTGGAGCTGGTTCAAATGGTGCGGTTCCCTATCCGCAGCAGGATCAATGGGGGCGCAAAGTCTATCAGATGGTCAAGATCGACCTGGATGAGCAGCTTTTAAAGTCGGTTGCCACTACCACTGGTGGGAAATATTTTCGCGCCACTAACAGTAACTCGCTCAAGGCAATCTTTCAACAGATCGACCGGCTGGAGAAATCACCGATTGCCACCCCCAATTATCGTGAATATCTGGAGCTCTATCCATATTGCTTAATTTTCGCCTTAATTTTGTTAATCACCGAGACTATTTTGGTCAATACTGTTTTAAGGAGGCTGCCATGAGCTGGGCAAATCCCTTCCTGTTAATTTTAATCATCATCCCCTTGGCTTTAGTGGTCTTTTACCTCTGGGTCAAGCGTCAACGTGAAGCAGCGCTAGCGCAATTCGCCTCAGCCGAGATCTTTCCCAAGCTGATTGACGCACCTCAACCACAACTACGCCGGACACAAGCAATTTTACGAATCGTGGGACTGCTCTTGTTAATCCTTGCTTTAGCCGGTCCTCAGTGGGGTTATCAATGGATGGAAGTGAAGAATCATGGCTTAGAAATTATCTTTGCCCTTGATACTTCCAAAAGTATGCTCGCCACGGATGTCAAACCCTCACGTCTGGAGCGTTCAAAACTCGCGATCAAAGACTTCCTTAACCAACTCGCGGGTGACAAAGTCGGCTTGATTGCTTTCTCTGGCTCTAGTTTTTTGCAATGCCCACTAACTTTTGACTACGGTGCTTTTGGGATTGCGCTGGATGCCCTGAATACCGAGAGTATTCCCCGTGGTGGTACTGCTTTAGGCGAGGCAATTGCAACTGCCAACAAAGCTTTTCAAGCCGGTTCGAGTGGCAGTAAGATCCTAGTCTTAATTACCGATGGTGAGAATCATGAAGGCAATCCAGTCGAAGCGGCACAAAAACTAGCTCAGCAAGGAGTGCATCTCTATACGATTGGAATCGGTAGCCCACAAGGCGAGATCATCTCGATTCAAGATGAACAAGGCAATAGTACTTATTTAAAAGATGCCGAAGGCAACCTGGTGAAATCAGTCTTAAACGAAAAACTCTTGCATGAGGTAGCCAAAGCTGGCAAAGGTGCTTATCTGCGTGGTACAGGTCTTTCCTTAGGAATTAATGAACTCTACCATTCCTATTTAAATAAATATCAGAAAACTGAATTGAAAAGCAGAATAGAGCGGCGTAATCTCAATCATTATCAACTACCTTTGCTGATCGCCTGCTTAATTTTAATCGTAGAACTCTTGTTAGCACGACCAGAAAAAACTCTCTGGAGATCGGAAGAGCA
>JBFYZC010000014.1:0-5851 GCA_041309705.1 Bacillota bacterium
ATTAAAACTATCTCGGTCAATAATTCGGTCTGAAGAAATGTTTTTCTCTTCACCAGAAACTCGACTGCTTAGTTCATAAAAACTAAGACCATTAAAAAGATTAGTGGATCCTTCTGAATAGGTCTCTACACTACTGGCATCCAAACCAGAAATTGGTTTATCACTAACTAAAGACAACAGATTAATTACCTTTGGAGCATCTCCAATCGAGCGAGTCACCGGAGTAATTGATTGCCAATCTAGCGAGGTGCCATCTTTTTGCTTTAACCCTAAATAATAATCAATCGTCGTGCCTTGAGGAACGTCTTCTTCAACCTCTAAGCTTAACTTGTCTAAACTAACTGGTTGTCCTTGTCGATTTAAAACAGGTAGGTATTTGCTTTGATAAACAGCAGTATTTTCATAGCCAATCTTTAATAGGCTAATATTGTTAATCCCGAAGAAATAATCATATCGAACCGTACCATCTTCCAAGGCAATCTTTTCATCATAGTTCGTCGCTTTTAAAATAAATCTTAAACCTAAAAACTCGGCACCAGGAAAATCAAAGGTCATTGTTTCCTGAGCGGTTTGTGAAGTCAGAGTATACCAGTTTAAATTATCTTCTGTATACATAATCGTAAAAATAATCTTTTCGGAAACATTGGGAC
Source organism: Bacillota bacterium (assembly GCA_041309705.1). GTDB lineage: Bacteria > Bacillota > UBA4882 > UBA8346 > UBA8346 > JBFYZC01. Next base: position 651 of record JBFYZC010000014.1, read on the forward strand.
GCAGTTGCAGTCGATTAATCTCTTCTCCTGTCAAGGTTAATTCTACTTGATATTCCAACTCCACAGGAGCATTCGTACTAACCTTCCCTAACCAAACGGTGTTTAAAGAGTCATCGAGTAGATTACGTAGCGGTTCAATCTCAAAATACTGAGGCTTTCCATCTCCAGTTAAAACTGAACCAAAGATATTCATGGAAGTTAAATCTGCCTTCTTGTTCCCTGTCTTGGCATGAGGCAAGCATGCTTCATGTGCCACTAAATCAATCCAAGCTTCATTATTGCTTAAATCAACATTTTCTAAGGTGCGAAAATAATCAAAAACTGAATAGAGATAACCATCGGTATTCTTAGTAAGCAGTAAGAATTCTTCTATGGTATCGTCTAAAGTTTGAATTCGTCGTTCCAGTTTCTTTTTCTCTACTTCAAAATAATCAAAATCAGTAATAATTCTGCTGACTTGATCAACACTCTCATCGTAAACAGTATTCAAATCGGTGTGAATTTCCTCTACAGTATCATTCCAATCAGAGTACGAAGAGATATGGCGAGACACAGCAGGTCGATATTTTGTAATTGGGCTTCCAGGGACAATGCCATTTAAGACTGCCTGGACTTTAACCATTAATTCTTCAACACTTAAAACTCTGCCATTTTGAAATTCCTGCTGTAAAATTTTATCAGCAATCATTTCAAGTTGTCTTCTGGCAATACTCAAATTTCATCGCCCGCCTTCCCAATGGTTTTAATTTTATAGTCATAAAGAATTGGAGTTAAAAACTCCTGATCTTCGGGTCGATAAAACTCTACCTTTAATCTAAGTGTCTTTACATCTTCTTTTATTATAACAAATTGCTTATTAACATCTTGCATCGGTAAAGCTTCCTTTGCAAAAGAAATAGTCTTTGCCGGGAACTTTTCTCCGATAACAGCAGGGGTTCTTTCTATGGGTGAAATTTGTGTCCAGGTTGCCCCAGAATCGTGCGAAAGGTAATACTTAATCCATTGGTTCTTAGTGGTCACATCTCCGCTAAAAAACTCATCTGGGATCATTTCAGACACACTTAAAGAAGCCTGTTTAACTGGGTTATTAAAAGTAAAATCCTTAGTAATTAAAACACTATTGGGAGAATAAGTATAGGTGTTAATTCCTATTCCTCGTATTCCAATACACCAGCGCCAACCATCAGGGTAAACATCGAGACCCATCCGCGTTTGTTGGTTAATAATCTCTTTTGACGTACCAAATCCTGAAGCGATAATCCCTCCGACTAACGCGCCGATGATACCACCAAGGATTGGACAGATTGTGTTTCCCAATACTGCCCCAGCAACTACCCCTGCCATCGCTCCAGTGATTACTCCCAAAGAAGCTTGGGTGGTTGCACTAATTAATTCATCCCGTCCAATTCTACCTTCAACTCGCTCTTTAAAGTGTTCGTCTTTAACCGAGGTTGTAATCCAAAAAGCCTTTTTCGTGGTGCGCTTATCATACTCAAGCTCCCAGTAAATATGTCCAATGTTTGTAACATAGGAGCTTTCGGTGGTCAAAATAAACTTAATATAACGAGCTGGTCTGGAAGAAAACAACCAAACACCGTGGCCTTTGAATTTATCGCGATCTTTTACTTCTAATGGTGATGCTGAATTAGAAGAAATCCTTCTTCCTCTTTCACTCGGATCCAAACAAGAAACAAAATCTCCGGCATTATTAATAGAGGTTTGAATATCATCAACTCTCAGTGAAGATGACTCATGAGGAAAATAAGGAAAAAGATCAATCCAATTAATGTCTTTTTCTTCTTTTAAGTCTACCACGATTGTTAATTGTAAGTAATCTTTATTCGGAACTCCTCCGTAAATAGCAGAACCGTCATTATATGTCCAGTTATATCCCTTCGTGTCTGGTTTTGCTCCCGGTTTTTTATATTCATCTTTAACATTAATCATTTGAAATTCAAACCAAGTATCTGCGGATTCGTCAGTAATTGCCTGCCACGCTCCATGAGGGTCACTGTTATAAAACATATCCCAGGTTTCTTGCTCTCGGTCAACAATTCCGTCAATCATGGCAGAAGTCTTATAGTTGGCATCAGAAATCTTCTTGTAACAAACTAAAAAATTACCAGGCATTGCCTCAACATGATTGCTACTCATTTTAATAACTTCTGCTTCAAGGCTGTTGTTAAAACTACCGTTAATTCCAAGAGAAACTAATCCGTTTTTCACATCAACATTGGCGGCATTATTAACTAAATCAATATCAACCTTAGACAAATTACCGAAACTATCCTGAGCAATCATTGTTCGTGGTGCCGAATTTTTTGCAAGAACCATATAGTCATTAACCTTTTCACCAATCTCTTTTAAGCGATTTCTCATTCTCTGTCGATCCATTGAAGAATAATTAAAACTCTGCTTAAAAGATTCCCCAAGATAAACTTCCTCATCTGCGATTAGTCTGGTATCATTGTAAATCTCAGAAAAAGTATCGTTAATATCTTTTGAGAAAGGAGGGGTGTTTTCATATATGTAACGCTTCTTCATTGTGGGCTTACCCATTGTTAGGAACATGGTTTTAATAGCCCCAAAAAAAGCAGATAATGCATCGCTTTGCGTTTTAACATCTCCGCCACTTAACTTACTCGAAATATTTTCTGCTAACTGTTTAGCTCGATTAGTTAAAAACCTGCTGGTATTTGCAATCAAATTTCTATTCAAGAAATGCACATCCTTTTAGAAGAGACGGCAAGAAATCAACTTGCCGTCTTTACTTTTAATACATACCAATCAACACTAGGTGTTACAGAATTGTCAGTCCTTGATGTCCTTCGCAAAAATATCTTACATCTGACCCCGCTAACCAAATAGTCATATTCCACTTTCACAATAGCATTACCATGCGAAATTCCATAGTTACCTTCTGGGCCATCATGTCTAAATGTTTCAGAAAAATAAACCTTCTGCCCCTCATGATAATATTCAAAAGTTGGAATTGGATTCTCAACATCATCTTGAGTTGGAACATATTCGTTCAAGACAGGCACTTCAGGGCTAAAGTAATCAGTAGTATTTAATAGTCTAATGTTAGGAGGATCAGCAATATCTGTCGCGGGATTCCTGGTTGACTTAATATCTTCCGCCACAATCAGTTTTGCACCATCAATACTACACTCAATAAAATGAACCTGACTATCTAAATATTTATTTTCTGAGGGATTTAGAACTACCTGCACCGGATTATAATTATAAGTATCGTGTAATCGATCTTCCTCTACCAGAGTCCGATCAATGTAGGGGTAATTAGTAAGTTTTACTGAACAGTTTTTGTCTACATAACTTGTTTCGGGAGTATTGAAATATTCAACCGCTCTCTTAATTTTAGCGGCATTTGGATTACTTTCCGTTGGGGTAAAATCTATTTCGTGAGTATTTGTGATTGACTCATCTGGAGTATAGTCAACCGTATAAATTGCACTCGCATTCCAAGCAGCAGCTAAAATAGTAATAAATTTTGTTCCATAGCTATCGCGTGATAATTCCCATGAGGTATTTAGTAATGGTTCTTCGTCACGATAAACACGAATCTCTTTAGTTGTATCGCAATAAAATCTTAACTCCGCTTTGGATTGACCACTGTTAATAAAAATTAAAACTTCGTTTTTGACCTCAACTTGGTCCAATGGTAAAATTGGAATCCATTGCCCCTCTTCACCAGAGATATAATACTCCACAGAAGTTCTTCTTAAAGCCTCTCCCGTAGAAGAAAGAACCCCATCAATATCATACTGCTTTTTATTTACGACGCTTCCGTCAATCTCATAAAAAACAGGATGTTTTTCTACGGCTTCTAAAGCTACTCGCTGAACATTACCTTTGATTTCATGAGACTTTGAAACATATATCCCAACTGGATTATATTCATTGCCATTAACACGAATATCATAAGCACCATACACATATTCATATTTCTCAACTTGTTTTCTTTCTGGGGGAATCGGTTGCCCATTTCCTTGAAACAAAACACTAGCAAGCCCCATTGTCATTCCGGCTTTTTGTGCCAAGCCAACCCCTGCAACAGGATTAGCCATAATTAAGGCACCTCCAGCAATTAGGGCTGCAGCTTTCCCAAAATTCTTAGCATTGTGATCACTTAAAGCATCCATGTATTGTTGCCAGTTAGCATCAACTTTATTGATAAAGTCTTGAGCTAATGTTGGGTTAATTGTGTCAGGATCATCATCTATCCAAGGTGTTTCTAAAGTAACCTTTCTCTCCGCAGCAGCAATCTTTTTCCACATCTCTCGATTACCAACCTGATCATTAGAGACCAAGTAGTAATTCTTATGAGCATGTTTTTGACAGATCGTCACAATTAATGATTTGGCAATTACTGCAGGAAAATCAATTGTTACTCCTTTATCCATCATTAACGGGTTGTTTTGGTCATAAGAGATAACATAACCAACAACAGAATCAGAATCATCTTTGGTATAACCAACGGAGATTAATTCCATCGGATATTCAGAATAAGGCTTAAAAGAAAATTGAGAGACAGTACAAGACTGCATAAAAGATATTTTAAATTGACAAAAAGCTCCTCCTGTTAATCCATCAAAAGGTACTTGCAATACTCCATCAGAAAGAATAACTTCACCCCAGAAAGAGTCAAGCTTATTATCAAAGGCGTTTTCAATTGTAAAGCGCGGATCTTTGTCGGCATAGCCTTCCCCTGTTTGATTCAATGTCGTGATCTTGGCAGTCGTGATTCCGCTACTATTATGAATCCGATCAAAACTTTGAGATGACCCAAGTTTTAAAGTTCCGTCTATTGTGTCAACATAAGCATTCTTTTCTATTGGTAAAGCAATGTTATTGCGATCAGCAAAGAAACTATCAAATTTTTCTCGATTGGTTTCCACCAAAGAATTATCTGCAAAGTTTTCTTTAACCGCTGAAGAGAAATTCTGCCCATTATCAGCTAAGAGATTTAAAGAATCAATAATACCTTCGAGTCGCTTAATCTCTTTTTCATAAGTAGAAAAGAAAGAATCATTTAATTGTCGATGATTAGTAATTAAAGAGTCTAGACGATTTGACTCTTGAAAGAGAGAATTTAAATCTGTGACAACTTCCTGCAGCATCAAATTATACTCTTCTGAGTTGGTTTGTCCTTCTTGAAGACGAAGCTGCATTATCATGTT
>JBFYZC010000015.1:0-8316 GCA_041309705.1 Bacillota bacterium
GATGCAACTCAAGGCAAAGGAGAACCGACTAATCGGATATTTATCCGTAGTGGTCTGGTGCCACCAGTGGGGCAGTGGCTCTTGCTGGGACGGCAATTATTACCTGCCTGGAGTCGCATGATTGTGAGTAGAACCATGATTATGACTGGCTTTTTTAGTGCTGCACTGGTAATCTTGCTGTTTTTCGCTTTCTACCAAAGTTCCCGCGGTAGCAAGGATGAAGCGGATGGTGGTAGTTTTGCGTGGAGAGCTTTGAAAGGCTGTTAAAGATATAATTAAAGGGGGAAACAGAAGTGCGTGAAAATTTACGCTGGAAGTTGCTGTTTGTGCTGGTAATTGTATCAGCATTCGCTTTCATCCTTTTTGGTCCAGGACGTAAAAATCCGATTCGTCTGGGTCTGGATCTAAAGGGTGGCATTGAGTTGTTGTTAGCACCCGATTATCGTTTGGCGGGAGAGACTTTAACCAAATTAGGCGAGGAATTTCAAGGTAAATTAAGCCAGAAGGGAATTTCTGCCAAAGTGGATCTCTTGGGTGAGCCTGAGAATAACCGTTATAATGGTTTAAAATTTACTTTCACTAATCCGGATGATATCAACCGGGTTAAAAATTTAGGGATCTTTCTGCCAACTTATAAGTTTGAGCAGTTTGGCGAGGATAAGAATCTGAACCTTACCCCAACTTATACTGAGAAACAGATTCGGGTTCGAATAATTCAGGATGCTAAAGATTTCCCAGCTGATGCGGTTGAACGTGCTGAAGCGATTATTAATAATCGTATTAGTGAAGCCTCAGGTGGTATGGCAGAAGCCGATGTACGTGTGGATGCACAAAAACGGATCAACGTCCAGATTCCCGGCTTAAAGAGTCTTGCGGATGCCCAATCGATTATCACTACTACGGGACGTTTAACCTTCCGGATTGATAAGAAGATTGTCATGGATGGTACTGATCTCAAAGAGATTAATGTTTCATTCCAAACTGGACAAGGTTATGTCTTACCTTTTGCTTTTAAAGGTGATGGTGCGAAGAAATTAGCCAAGATCACCACTGAGAACGTTGGTAAGAATATGGCGGTCTATCTGGATGAGACGATGTTGATGGAGCCGGTGATTAAGTCGCCACTGCCAGATGGTTCGGGTGTAATCGAGCTTGGTAATGGTAAAAAAGAAGATGCCGAACGTTATGCCCTCTTGATGAAATCCGGTTCACTCCCAATCTCAATGAAAGCCATTGCGGTCTCGAATGTCGAACCAACTTTGGGTAAAGAGATTGTCCGGATGAGTGTGATTGCAGCAGGAATTGGTCTGATTGCGATCGTGATTTTTATGTTGGTTTTTTATGGACTACCTGGTGTTTTGGCAAATTTAGCTTTGGTACTTTATGGCGTGATTGTGCTGGGCGTAATGTCGATGTTTAATGGCGTCTTAACTCTACCTGGTATTGCCGGTTTCGTACTAGGGCTTGGAATGGCAGTTGATGCTAACGTCATTATCTTTGAACGCATCAAAGACGAGTTAAGAAATGGTAAACGGGTTCGCTCGGCAGTGGAAGGCGGTTTTGATCGTGCCTTAATTGCGATCATTGACTCTAACGTGACTACCTTGATCGCTGCAGCAGTCTTGTTTTTCTTTGGTACAGGCGCGGTACAGGGTTTTGCAGTGACTTTGACAATTGGTGTTTTAACCAGTATGTTTAGTGCAATCTTTATCACCAAAACCTTGGTTGAGCTGGTGATTGATCGAAGTCCGGATCGCTATGCCAAAAGCTTTGGTTATAAGGAGGTGCAGGCATAATGAATTTAATGAAGTATAGGAATGTTTTTATTACAATCTTTGTCAGCACCATGTTGCTGGCGATAGTCTTCTTGTTTGTCAATCCTCATAATGGTTGGGGTAGTAAGCAGACCTCAGCTTTAAATCTCGGCGTGGATTTTACTGGTGGTACTAAGATCTACTTCCCAATCTCCAGCAACTATATTAAAGAACATGGTGAAGTCAAGTCGAGTGAAGTAGTGGCGATTTTAAAGCAGGTTAAGTTACCTAACTTTAAATATAATCCACCTCAACCCAGTTCTTATATTGATTCTAAAGGAAACAAACAATATCAGGTACTGGTTTATACCAGATATTTGAATCCAACCGAACAGATCAAAGTGCTCGATGCATTGGAAGCGAAATTTGGCAAGCCAGAGCAGGGAATTCAGGCGATGGGTGTTGCACCTGTAGTGGGAAAAGAGTTGCTCCAGAATGCACTTTGGGCAGTAGCAATTGCTTCACTCTTAATGTTAATCTATATCTGGTTCCGTTTTGAATTGATGTCAGGCGTTGCGGCAGTAATTGCTTTGTTGCATGATTGTCTTTTAGTATTAGGAGTTTTTGCCCTCTTCGGAATTGAGTTTAATGCTACCATTGTCGCTGCCCTCTTGACGATTCTTGGGTATTCGATCAACGACACGATTGTTGTGTTTGACCGAATTCGTGAGAATAATAAGTTTAAGAAGCGCGAGACTTCCTTTGTGGAAATGGTGAATGATAGTATTTTGCAGACTTTCCGACGTTCTTTAAATACCAGTTTTACCACCGTGCTGGCAATCTTGGCAATGTATCTCTTAGTCCCGAATATTCGCGAGTTCTGCTTTGCTTTGATTGTTGGGATTACCTCGGGAACCTTCTCTTCAATCTTTATCGCGAGCCCCGTTTGGGCAGTCTATCGTGATCATCAGGAGAAAAAGAAGGTATCTGGGAAACTGGCTCAAGCAAGATGATTGTAAATAAGTAAAAAATAGAGACGCATTAATGCGTCTCTATCTATATTTAGATCTGGATCGAGTTTTATTTTTCCTGATCTGTTTTTAGGTGAATGGTGCGAATCGGGAAAGGAATCTCGATGCCTTCCTCTTTAAAACGTCGGTGCAGAAGTTTGATTAGTTCGTGTTTTAGAAGATATTGATCAGTAAATTCTTTAATCCGTAGTACAACGGAAAAATTAATACTAGATTCTCCAAAACTATTATAACGAATGACGGGCTCAAAATCTGTGACAGCACCAGGAACTTGCTGCATGATCTCTTGAGCGACTTTGATAGCGATCTGTTCTACATAATCAAGATCACTATTATAACTTACCGAGGCTTGAATTGAGAAACCCATCTCTTTGCCGGGTTGATGATAGTTAACGATTGTCGTTGAGGCAAGCTTTGAATTTGGAACAACGATCATGTTGTTCGCTAGGGCGCGAATGGTAGTGTTGCGCCAGGTAACATCAATCACGTGACCTTCTTCGCCATTATCAAGTTTGACATAATCACCAGGACGAATCTGATTGGAGACTAAGATCTGTAAGCCAGAGAAGAGATTGGAGAGCGTATCTTGAAGTGCTAAAGCTACTGCTAAACCTCCAACTCCTAAAGCGGTTAGAATCGGAGTGATCGAGATTCCCAGTGATTGTAAGATAATTAAGAGTCCGATGACGAAAACTAAGATTCTAGTTAGATTGGCGAAGATTGATGAAGAAGGAAGAATTCCTTCGGTATTTTTTGAATAAAATTTAACTAAATCAGAGGATGTTTTCGCTAAAAAGAGAGTTACTGAGAAGATCACTGCACTTAAGAGGATTTTTTGGAGTAATATTTGATTAGTTGTTCTTAAATTCAAGTTGAGCAGTGCCAGATAAAGACCACCACAGGTAAACCAGAAGAAAGTAAAGCCATTTAAGGCTGTGATGAAGATTTCATCACCTTTCCATTTGGTTTTAGCAGAAACTTTTTTTAATCGAGTAAGAATGAATTTTTCAAAGATTATTCCAGCAATAATTCCTCCAACAATGAAGATAATCGGTAAGAGTAAAGTTGATAAAATTTCCATACAAATCCTCCTTGGACTTAAGATTAACTGAGGCTAAAACTTCATTTTGCTATTTCTATTTTCGAGATAGTTGTAAAAACCTCCTGCCAAAATTAGGAAAAATATTTAGAAATGAAAATTAAGCAGAAATTTTATGAGAAGCAAGAGGAAAGTTTAGGATATCTAATGAATCTTTGTATGAAAAGAAATTTTTGAGATCCGGCAGCAAGATTTTTGATTCAGCTGATTTATAAAAATTGGGGGATTAAAATGTCAAAGTTAGCTAAAATCTCAGTCGTACTTTTGTTGAGCCTGAGTGTCTTACTTGGTAATCCTAATTTTTTTAGCAGTGAAGTCTTGGCTACAGCGAGAGTAGTGCCAATTCAAACAGAACATTCGGTATTTCAAAGTGCTGTTCTTAAGAATGATTTACAAGTCAACATGCTGAGACCAGTGTTAGTATTTGAACCAGAAGTACCTGCACTTCCAGTGGTGAAGAATTATAGTTTTCCCGAGCCCACTCCAGTAAGAGGGATCTATTTGACTGCTTGGCTTTCAGGGAGTGATCGGTTTCTCGCGAAAATGGTGGAGTTTATCCGTCAGACCGAAGTCAATACAGTGGTAATTGATGTCAAAGACGATACTGGAACTTTGAGTTATACGAGTGACGTACCACTGGCGCAGGAGATTGGGGCAATTATTAAAAAATATAATCCCAATAAAGTACTGGGCTTGATGGAAAGTCATCAGATCTATCCGATTGCGCGAATTGTGGTCTTTAAGGATCCATTCTTGGCAGCGAAACGTCCTGATCTGGCAGTCCAAAGTAAGTTGGGTGGACTGTGGAGTGATCGTAAAGGGTTACACTGGGTTGATCCATATAATAAAACAGTCTGGGATTATAATCTTGCAATTGCTAAAGAAGCAGTTGCGAAAGGATTTCGTGAGATTCAATTTGATTATGTCCGCTTTACCAGTGATGGCAAGATCAAAAACTGCCTTTATCCGGGGGATGATGGTCGTGAGAAAGCTGATGTGATTCGTGATTTTCTGAAATATGCTGCTGCGGAGTTAAAGCCATTGGGAGTCAAAATTTCAGCGGACATCTTTGGATTGGTCTGCTCGGCGGATGACGATATGGGAATCGGACAACTGCTAGAGAAGGTTGCCGAAGGAGCTGATATTCTCTGTCCGATGGTCTATCCTTCCCATTATTACCCTGGAACATATCAACTCGCAAATCCTGATGCGCGTCCGTATGAGACGGTTTATCAAAGCATGCTGGATGCGAAACGTCGTTTGGAGAAACTAGAGCGGCAAGTAGTGATGCGCCCTTGGTTACAGGATTTTTCATTACGTCATAAATACCAACGTGAAGAGTTATTAGCGCAGATTAAAGCAGTTGAGGATGCTGGTTATTCCGAATGGATCTTCTGGAATCCTAGTTGTAAGTATGATCCTCAAAAGTATCGACCACGAGTAACGCCATTTCATGAAGCAAGTCCTATTCCCACTCCAAATTCCACGCCAAGTGGTAATTCTAAAAAAGATTTGTAAAAACTCTAAAATATTGTTTGCTTCTGAATGAATATTTTGGTATAATACTAAGGTCGTATTAATACGACCCTTTTTTCATGAACAACACAAATGAGGTTGATTATGAAATTAGCAGCATTTATGCAGGGGGAGATAATTCATGAAGACCTTTATGGCGAAAGCCGAAGAGGTTCAGAGTAAATGGTATGTAGTCGATGCCGAAGGAAAAACTCTGGGCCGCTTAGCCTCAACAGTCGCCCATATTTTGCGGGGGAAGCATAAACCAACTTTTACCCCAAATCTTGACTGTGGCGACCATGTGATCATTATCAATGCAGACAAAGTGGTCTTGACCGGGAAGAAATTAACCGATAAGATTCACTACACCCATTCGATGTATCCAGGTGGCTTAAAAGCAGTTTCTTACGGAAAATTGCTGCAAAGCAAGCCGGAATACGCACTGACCAAGACTATCTGGGGAATGCTTCCTCACAATCGCTTAGGTCGACAAATGATCAAGAAGCTACGGGTTTACCGTGGCAGTGAGCATCCTCACCAAGCACAACAACCCGAAAATCTTGAAATTAAGGCCTAAGAAAGGAGGAAATGATAGATGCCACGTACTGCTAAAAAATTGTCAAAAAATACTTTTTACGGCACCGGCAGAAGAAAATGTGCGGTTGCTAAAGTTAGATTGGTTTCCGGTCAAGGAAACATTATTGTTAATGGTAAACCGGTAGATGCTTATTTCGGACGGAAGGTTTTAGACTTAATCGTGCGTCAACCACTGGTAATCACTGAGAATGAAGCTAAATTTGATGTTTACGCTGATGTTCATGGTGGTGGACTCTCTGGACAAGCAGGTGCTTTGCGTCATGGAATTTCCAGAGCATTACTCAAGGTTGAAGACGGTTTCCGTTCACCTTTAAAGAAAGCCGGCTTCCTGACCCGTGACCCACGTATGAAAGAACGTCGTAAATACGGCTTGAAGAAAGCTCGTAAAGCACCACAATTCTCCAAACGTTAATTTTACAGAGGACATAGCGCTAAACGCTGTGTCCTTTTATTATATACTTAAAGGTGGTTTTGTAGATGTCAAGTGCTTTAATTGTGGCAGGCGGAACAGTAGATCTGACCCAACTTCACGTGGAATTGGCAAAACAACCGGAATTGATCATTGCCGCAGATGGTGGTGGAACTGCACTGGCAGCCCTGAAAGTCTATCCCGATTTGTTACTGGGTGATCTTGATTCAATTGCTCCTGAAATTGTAAGTGATTTTCGGCTTCATGGAGTGGAGCTTCAGATTTTTCCGACTAATAAAGATCAGACTGATCTGCAATTAGCTTTGGAATTTGCTTATCAAAAGGGATTTAAAAATATTCGTGTTTTAGGAGCGTTAGGGGGACGATTAGATCATACATTAGGCAATCTGGGCTTACTATGTGAGGCATTGCAGCAGAGCGCAACAGTTTGGTTACTTGACCCAGTAACTGAGGTCACTTTAATCTCAGATCGAATCGAATTACCAGCCCGTGCAGGCTGGGCAGTTTCTCTAATTCCATTTACTGAACTTGTCCAAGGAATTACTACTCAAGGATTAAAATATCAACTCTGTAATGAAAATCTTTCAATTAGGTATACTAAAGGAATCCACAATGAATTTATCGCGGATTTCCCATTCATAGAGATTAAGATTACCCAAGGGATTTTGACGGTGATTCTTTTTCAAGAAAAGCAAGGGATTTGATTATGGTTCTTTATAAATTATAATCCCATTTGACTGATTTCATATAAATTGTATATAATAGTATTAGTTAGCAAAGAGTATTTTCTGGAGGTGGATCATTGGCGCAGGCAAAAAAGGTGATGATTAGTATGCCAGATAGTCTCCTCCAAGAGATCGATCTGATTGTTCGTCGTGAAACTGGTAATCGTAGTGCTTTTATCCGTGAAGCATTAATACTGTTATTGGAACAAAGACGGCGTTTGGAGCGATTGGAGGTCGTTCGAATCGGTTATGAGCAAATGGGAAAGATCAATCTTTGTCTGGCCGAGGAAGGATTGACGGAGGAACTGTGTCAATTAAAGGCATACGAAAATCATTTGGTAAAAAAGGAATAGTGGCTTAGATGATCCGGCGTGGCGAAATTTTTTATGCTAACTTAAATCCTGTAGTGGGCTCGGAGCAAGGTGGACTGAGACCAGTTTTAATTGTGCAAAATGACATTGGAAATACCTATAGTCCCACTACAATTGTTGCAGCAATTACTTCGAAGATTAAACGTGCTAAATTACCCACTCATATCGAATTAGCAGCGAGCCGATATCATTTGGAAAAGGACTCGGTAATTTTGATGGAGCAATTAAGAACCATTGATAAACAACGTTTGAAAGACCAGATCACTACTTTGGATGAGGAGACCATGTCCAAGGTAGATCAGGCACTGGCAATCAGTCTGGGATTGAAAGAATTGGTTTGAATTAATTAGATAGAAAACTAGGTGGGAGACTACCTGGTTTATTTTTTTAGGAGGCGCAAATTGAGGTGGGAGGCGGGAGGCGGGAGTTGATGGAGGGACAGGTCGCGACCTATCCCTACATCAACTGGCTGGGATGCACTCCATTGTTTTGGATGCTGGATGCTGGAGGCTAGAGGCTGGAATCAGCTCCCCCCGCTCCGCGACCCCCTCGTCAGGATGCACTCCCCCTATGCTTCGCATTTTCCCCCTCGTTAGGGGGATATGGGTTGGGGGCAGGTGTGGGAGATTGGAAGGTGTAATGGGAGGATTGGTCGTTTGGTGGAATATTGTAGGGGCACCCTCCTGTGGTTGCCCTGCATTTATGGGGCAGGCACGGTGACCTGCCCCTACAAAACAAAATACATTTTTCACCCGATACATTCACCAGCACGTAGGTAACAAAGAGCAAAACAT
>JBFYZC010000016.1:0-3877 GCA_041309705.1 Bacillota bacterium
TGAACTCAAACTATATTATCACCCCACATCAAGAAGGAAGTCTACAAGCTACTGCTTTGCAAGCAGATCAATTAATTTTAGACGCTACTTTAAGTAGTCAAGTTGATGATTTTTATGTTGGCACAACAATTGTGGTACAGAATGCTAACGGAAGTACTGAATCACGTACAATTACTGCTTATGATGGCGCTACCAAAACAGCAACGGTAGATCAAGAATGGCTAACGTTGCCTGGTGCCACCTCAACCTATCGCTTGGCAGATACTGCCTTATCGCAATTAGGGTTTAGTAATCAAGCAACTACCAAGGAACTGGTAGGGAGTTCGCTGAATGAACCAATTTTAGTAATTGGTAAATATCCTTATACTGGAATGGTGAAGAGTACTGCGCTAGCTAATGAGTTACAACTAGCAGCGGATGCGAGTACCAGTGATAACTATTACCAAAATTGGCAGGTCTCAATTGTTGATGGTACTGGTGTGGGACAGAAGCTGACCGTGAATGCTTATGATGCTACTACTCAACAATTAACATTAGACGGAAATTGGGCAGTTTTACCAGATACCACTTCCCAATATGCTCTAACACCACCTTTGGAAGGAACAGCGCAAAATGATCCAACTTTGCCAGCTAATCAGATTAGATTAGATCTTACGGCAAGTGCAATTGATAATTTTTATCAAGAGATGCCGATCACGATTACAGATGGAAATGGTGTGGGACAGACTAGAAAAATTCTTTTTTATGATGCGACCAGTAAGATAGCAATTGTTGATGGTGATTGGAATAATCTTCCTAATGGTACTTCCAAATATACGATTGATGCTAATTATTATGTGAATCAGAATAATAAGTTTAAAATTACGGTAGGGCGTAATGCTCCTCAAGAGATTAGTGTAGATGGTGGAACTTATACCACAGCAGAGCTTGCCAAGCAGTTAGAGACAAAGATTCAGATGCGTGGTGGTGAGTATGTTAATGTACGAGTACTGCATACTCCAGAACAGCAATTACGCTTCTTTTATCAAGATTCTGATCTGGGTGATGATGATCTACCACTCTCGATTAAGTTAGAATCAGGTTCAAGTGCAGATCTCTTAGGACGCTTAGGATTTAATGATGGAATCTCCTCGGATATCCCGCAACCGACTTATGAAGGTGATCGTGGTGGAACTAATTATGAAGTAAATGTAAGTACGAGAATTCAAGTGAATACAATTGGGCAGAATATCTTTGATCCCATTTTTAAGCATCTCAACAAGATTAGTCAAGATTTACGTAATGGAGATACCAAAGCGCTCTCGAATATTGATATTAGCTATGTGAAAGAGGATTTAGATCGTGTTTTGTTGGCGCAAGGCGAGAGTGGCGCAAAGGTTAAACGTTTAGAGAATGGGATTAGTCGATTGAGTGTGATGCAAGTGAACTTTGAGACATTAATCAGTAATGTGGAAGATACGGATCTTTCTCAGACATTAATGGAATTGAAGATTCAACAGTTTGCCTATGAAGCAGCACTCCAGATTGGTGCGAAGGTTATTCCGACTACCTTGCTAGACTATTTAAGGTAATTTTTCGAGTAATTTCTAAGGAATGATCAGGAAGAGGGGATTTAAGATGTTGAGTTTCGAGACGAAATTTTTTGGCAAATGCGAGCTTGAGGAGACTGAGATTATCACTTTTCAACATGGAATTCCTGGTTTTGAAGATTATCGACGCTATGTGATTCTTAAATATCGTGAAGGTTCGCCATTCAATATTTTGCAAGCGGTGGATGAAGCTAACCTTGCTTTGATTATTCTTCCGTTAGAAGAAGTTGTGCCTGGATATAGTATCGATCTTTCGGAGGAGATTGTTAGTGAACTGAAGTTAGCTCAACCTGAAGATGCAGTGGTGGTAGCAGTGGTAACCATTCCTACAGATATTTCGAAGGCGACAGTTAATCTGGCAGCACCAATTGTAATTAATCATCAAGAACGTTTGGGGCGGCAGATTATTCTAGATAATCCTGCTTATGCTTTGCATCATCCATTGTTTTTAGAATTGAAAACCGAATTAACTGAGAAAACAGAAGCTCTCTCGTCTGAGGTATTAATTAAATAATCTTATATTTTTAATTAAATTGTTTATAAATCTTAATTTTAAAATTATTAAGAAAAAATAGTTATATATTGCTAATGTTGAAAATTAATGATTAAATTAACAGCTATATACCTATAAATGTAAAAATATACAAATAAAAAAAAGGGATTTCCTGACTTTTGAAGAAAATATGTATTATTGAGATCCCTAATCAGGGGTATTTATTTCATAACAATTGGAAATTATTTCAAATTGTTATTAAGTGATGCCTGAAGGGAATAAACTAAAAAAGAAAACTTTCACTACGAAAGTCAAGGAGGATCCTAATGCTAGTTTTAACACGAAAACTAAATGAAAGCATTATGATTGGCGATGATGTCAAGATTACCATCGTCGATGTCAAAGGGGAGCAGGTGAAATTGGGGATTACTGCACCGCGACAAGTATCAGTGCATCGCGAAGAAGTCTATCGTGAGATTCAAAAAGAAAATCAATTAGCTGTGAATGGCAAGCCAAATCTGGATACTTTGGATCAGATGTTTCGCAAATAAAGTAATCTTTTTAGGTACATAGATGTTTTTAATATTTGGTATTTATTATTTTTTAAGATTCTTATAAAATTTTTCGATGTCCAACTTGATCTTTACCGATTCAGTTGGACGTTTTAAATTGTCGCTAGTTTACTACGCATGAGATAAAGGAGGATCTTGGTGAATAAAATAAAGATGATTGATGACATATGGCATTAGCAACAATTGTAGGTTGCGAATTGATTACCAGTTGGAATTTTAAACATTTTGTTAATTTAAAAACTATAAATAAGGTTCAAACGGTTAACAAACTTTTGGGATATAAAGAAGTATTAATTTTACCACCATTAATGATTTTAGAAGGAGATGAGCAGGATTGATTAGTAGGGGATATTCATCAAATAAGATATGAAAGTTATGAAAGACGTAAAAATATGTCTCATCAAGAATTAATTACTGATACTAAAAAAGGTGCTGCTGAAGGAAAAAGGATATTAGCAGAAATCAGAAGCAAAAGGTTAAAGGGATAGCCTTTTTTAGATAGTATTGTGAAAATGCTCCAGTTATCTTAAGGTTACTGGAGCATTTTTATAGGTGCGCCCAGCATGTGCAGTAACTAGGCGGTGAAAGTCCGCTGTGGGTTTGGTAGTGGTAACCACTAGCCAAAAGCAAGGGTGTCCATCGTGAGGTGGAAACTGAAGGAAGCTGCAGGCAAAGTCTCGCACCGACGAACAGAAACCAGATAAAAGGCTGACTTGGGATGGACGAGTTTGCATGACAAAACAAAGTCCAACACTACCCGAATCCCATGCAGTAAATCTGGCAGATAGATGAGAGGAAAGTTACTGTACTTACCTGGGGAGATCTGACAGAAGACTGCCGACAAGAGAGATGAATTTCTCACAGCAGAAACCCATACAGAGATGTATGGCTAAACTGTCAGAAGTCAGCAGAGGTCATAGTACTAAATCTGAGAAAAGATTCAGGAAGGGCTGAACAATGGGAGATTTTCGGAATTTGAAAGACACGAAGAAATGTGTAGAAAGCAGCCAACTCCGAAAGGGAGACTACCTGCAGGAGGATAGAGTGGAACTTGAAAGGAATGCAGGAGTGCGGAGCATATCTTCCACGTCAGAAAAGGAAGAGAACGGTGGAAAAGAATACGAAAGACTGCTTGAAAGAATCCTAGATCGAAACAACATGAATGAAGCATATAAGAGAGTAGTAACCAACAAAGGGAGCTATGGAGTGGATGGGATGAAAGT
>JBFYZC010000017.1:0-7884 GCA_041309705.1 Bacillota bacterium
CTCTGCTTATGATTATCAATGGATTTCTACTCAGGCGAAGTTGATCTTTGACACCAAAAATGCGACCAAAGGGGTTGTTAATTCGCAGGCAGAGATTGTACGTTTGTAGATGAAAAGTGATGAATAACAAGGGGCGTAATAAAGTGCGGAAATATGGAATTGGTTTAATTGGCTGTGGGCGAATTGCCCCTAATCATGCAAAGAATATTGTACAATTAGAACAGTTAGAGTTGAAGGCGGTCTGTGATCTGCTGCCAGAGCGTGCTGAAAAATATAGTCGTGAATATGGTGGCGAGGTTTATACTGATTATCATCAAGTTTTAGCACGTCCAGACATACAGCTGGTAGCAATTGCCACTCCTAGCGGATTACATGCCGAGATTGGAATTGCTGCCGCCGAAGCTGGAAAACATGTGATTGTTGAGAAACCAATGGCGTTATCATTGCGGGATGCGGATAATTTAATTGCTGCTTGTGAGAGAAATCATGTTTATCTAGGAGTATGTCATCAGAATCGTTATAATTTAGTAGTACGTAAGCTGCGCGAAGCAATTGAAGCAGGGCGTTTCGGAAAATTAAGCCATGCTACGGCAGTAATTCGCTGGTATCGCGATCAAGCCTACTTTAATCAAGATGACTGGCATGGTACTTGGGAGCATGATGGTGGAGTCTTGATGAATCAGTCGATTCATAATCTGGATCTCCTCTTATGGATGATGGGTTCGGTGGTTGAGGTTTTTGGTAAGGCGAGAACCCAATTACGCCAGATCGAGGTGGAGGATCTGGGTTTGGGAATGTTAACTTTTGCTAATGGAGCATTAGGATTGGTCGAGGCATCTTCAACAATCTATCCTAGCAACTTGGAAGAGACCTTGAATATCTTTGGTGAGCGTGGTACAGTAGTATTGGGTGGAACTTCAATTAATAAAATTGAAACGTGGCGTTTTGCCGATGGTCTGGATCAAGAAGCAGAGATGATTAGCAAGATTGGCGAAGCACCACCAAATATTTATGGTTTTGGGCATCGAACTTTTTATGAAAGATTTTTAGAGGCACTAGAAGCAGGAATTCCATTTGAGATCTCTGGTAATGAAGGACGCAAGGCACTGGAGTTGATTTTAGCCATTTATCATTCAAGTTTAACGGGGCTACCAGTAACTTTGCCATTAAAGGAAAGAGCTACTTCTTTACCAGAGTTAATGAAGCATTATCAGAATCAGAATCAGAACGAGAGGTGAAGCAGTTGAGTTCGGCAATCATTGCTCAGGAAGCCAAGATCGCCACTGATGTGGTAATTGGTGAATTTGTAGTAATCGAGGCAGGGGTAGAAATTGCTAGTGGCTGTACGATTGGTCATCATGCAGTAATTCATCAGGGAACAGTGATTGGGGCAGCAACTGTCATTAGTGACCATGCCGTTTTAGGAAAAAAACCGCAACTGGCAAAGACTAGCACGGCTAGTTGTGGCGAACTAGAACCATTAGTAATAGGAAGTGATTGTCAGATTGGTGCAGGGGCGATTATCTATGCCGGAACTAGGATTGGAGAGACCTCTGTAGTAGCAGATCTGGCAACCGTAAGAGAAAATTGTCAGCTCGGAGTAGGAGTGGTCGTAGGACGTGGGGTCGCCATTGAAAACAATACTACCATTGGAGATTATACCAAAATTCAGACGAATGCTTATATTACTGCGAATATGAGAATTGAAGAGCGCGTCTTTGTGGCACCAATGGTCACAACAACCAATGATAATTATATGGGACGCACTGAAAAACGTTTTGCGCTAAAAAAAGGACCGACGATTAAACGCGGCGCACGGATTGGGGGTAATGCAATCTTGTTGCCAGGAGTGACCATTAATGAAGAGAGCTTTGTAGCAGCCGGGGCGATTGTTACCAAAGACACCCCAGCGCATCAGGTAGTGCGTGGCACACCAGCTAAACCAGTCCGTCCAGTACCAAGTGAGGAACTTTTAACACAATGATTTTTGCAGTAAGCTTACGTAATTTAGTCGAGTTTTTAGATGAGCTCTGCTTTAGAGTCTGGTTTAAAAGACTAAACCTGAGCTATCGGCTCTGGGGACTCGAAGAACACCAGCGTAAACTCACCCAAGCACCAGCACGCTATCTGGTGAAAACTTTAGTTTTATTAGGCGCAGCGATTAATCCAACTGTTACAATTAAAAATGGATTAAAACTTGAGAATGCAACCGACCTGAGCAGACTAAACTTGGGTGAAAGAGTATATCTTGGACCGGGAGTTTTGCTAGATTTGGCGGAAACAATTAAGCTGGAAGCAGAGGTAGTCCTAGCTCCAGAAGTGATGATCTTAACCCATGGTGACGTTGGTGACAGAATGTTATCAGCTTATCTCGCGCGTCAGTCAGGGGCGATATTACTATGTAAAGGCTGCTGGATTGGAGCACGGGCAGTGATTCTTCCCGGGGTAACGATTGGCGAGGGAGCAGTAGTGGGCGCTGGAGCAGTGGTCACTAAAGATGTGCTGCCCTATACCATGGTCGCAGGAGTACCAGCACGAATGATTAAAAAGTTGAATATAAATAGCTTTGAGGTCTAAAATTCGATGAGTATTGCAACCAATAGTTTACGTACCTATCTTTTTCGTTTCGGAAATGGATTTTTAGGTTTTTTAATTGGAATCCTGATCAGTCGCTTGCTAGGTCCAGTTGGTAAAGGGCAATATGCCTCGATCTTTATTTATTATAGTTTGTACTTGAGTATCTTTAGTAATCTGGGTGCAGCGATTACTTATCAAGTCTCCAAAGAACGACAGCCGATGCGAGAGGTATTTCTAACTGCAACGGGCTATAGTCTGATCATCGGTTTAGTGACATTACTGCTTTTTGGAGTATTAAATAGCTTTTTACCATTTTTACAGCTAAAAATTTTATGGCTGGTGGTATTGGTAATTCCCTTGGTCTTGGTTTTGAATAATTTGGCGGGTCTCTTTCAAGGTTTAAATCGAATTGTGGAGTTAAACTGGGTTGGTCTCTTAGCAGGTTTAATCCAGATGCTATTATTAGCGGGCTTTTATTGCTATACTAAACTAACGGGCGTTCAACCCGAAGTTAGTCATTTAGTCTGGATCTGGTTTGTGGCACAGCTGATTAATTTTACGATTGGTTTTTTGATTGGGAAAGAATTCTGGTTAAAACCCAGCCGCCGAGAGTTTAAAATCCCTCTGTTAACCACAATGCTTGGCTTTGGATATCAGATTAGTCTGAATAATATTATTGGCTACTTAAACTCTCGAATCGATTCTTTAGTGGTACAATGGTTATTACCAGTGCAAAAGTTCGGACTGTACAGCGTTTCGGTGAATGGAGCAGAGATCTTGTGGTATGCTTCAGGAGCGATTGCGATTGCCATTTGTGCACATGTAGGAAAGGCAGCCAAAGAGCAAGCCGCAGTATTAACTGCTAAAGCAGCGCGACATACCTTATTAATTAATACACCAATTGCAGTATTGATGTGGTTGGGTGCTGAGATATTGCCAGTTGTTTACGGAGCAAGATTTGCGGCTTCAGTGATGCCATTTCGGATTCTCTTGCCAGGAGTATTGGCTTATAGTGTAGCAGGGATTTTCTCAACTTATTTCACTAATCAACTGGGGAAACCAAAAATTCCACTGCTAGTAGCTTTTTTTGCTTTAGTAATTGATTTTTTGGCTGCAATCTGTTTGATCCCGCAACTGGGAATGCTAGGCGGAGCGATCGCTAATTCTTTGTCATATCTGCTGGCAGTAGGAGTGTTAATAATTCTTTTTTGTCGGGAAACGAAGCTGAGTTTTTGGAAAGTATTGGCGATAACACGGGATGATATCTCTGATTACCAATTGCTTTACCAAAATATTATTAAATTTATCTTAAAAAGAAACAGGTGAGGAGATGTCTTTCCAAAGAAAGATACGAGTATTATTATTAGGTTATCCGTATTTTGTAAACAAGCTGCTTGAGCTTGCCAAGGATTCAAAGTATGTGTTTGAAGTTGCGCCGTGCAATCGTCTCAAATTTTGGTGGAGCTTGTTACAGACGGATTTAGTCTATCAAATTGGAGGAGATCTTCGCCCTAATCGTCTTTATCAGAGAATTTTCAAGTTAAAGAAGAAACTGGTGATGCATTGGGTGGGTTCAGATATCTTAGAGATGCAGCAGTGGCAGGCGAAGCGGAATTCTTTTGTGCCAGAGTTGTTATCTCAGGTTGAACATTGGACCGAGGTAGACTGGACTGCAACAGAGTTAGCTGCTTTGGGGATTAAACCTAAAGTTATTCCATTGACACCAACAGTTTTTCCTGATGAGATTAGAGAACTGCCCAAAGAGTTTGTAGTCTTGACTTATCTACCAACCGGAAAAGAAGAATTTTATGGAATAAAGCAAATTATAAAATTAGCAACTGCTTTTCCGCAAGTGATCTTTCTTGCCGCAGCGGCTTCGTCGAACAGACAAAGTGAGATTGTTTGGCCTGATAATATCATTCCGCTAGGCTGGGTTGATCGAATGACTGATCTCTATTCACAGGTGGTACTCTTGATTAGATTAACTGAACATGATGGGTTATCCTTCATGGTTTTAGAGGCATTAGCCCAAGGAAGACATGTCTTCTGGAGCTATCCTTTAAATGGGGTAACTCAGATCACCGATGAAGAAATACTCTTTGAGAATTTCGGTAAACTTTACCAAGCTTTTTTAGATAAGCAATTGACTGCAAATAAAATTGGACGTGAGGCTGTGATGGAGCTATATCACCCCGAAATTGTTTGGCAGCAGATTGAAACTGAGCTTGAAACAGTTTTAATGAGGTGAAGTAGTTGCGCGAAATCTTGATGATTGCTTATTATTTTCCGCCTTTGGGTGGAGCTGGGGTACAACGAACTACTAAATTTGCCAAATATCTTGCACAAGCCGGTTGGCAGGTGCGAGTAATTACAGTTGAACCGCCAGTATTTGAAGTCCAGGATGCTTCTTTATTGGATGAGATTAAGAGTGAACGGATTCAGATCTATCGTGTCGCATATGAAATACCCTGGCGTGGCTTGGATCATCTGCCAGGCGGCTGGCGTTTGCGGGCGTTGCTTGAGAAGTATCTACTTTTTCCGGATCGCATGGCGGGCTGGTTGTTACCAGTTTTGCAGCTAGCGGAGAAGATCTGCCTTGACCGACCAGGAATTACAGTTTATACAACTTCTGCACCATATACCGCACATCTGATTGGTCAGGCATTAAAAGAGAAGTATTCGATAACTTGGATCGCTGATTTTCGTGACGAATGGAGCGAGAATCCTTATCTGAAACTACCAGCTTGGCTAATTAAACGACATCAACAGGCAGAAAAAGAGGTCTTACTAGCCGCTGATGCGGTGCTTTCGGTGACAGAAAATATTACCCAAGGATTAGCTGGAATGGTTCCAGAGGCGCAGACCGTCTTTCGTACTATTCCTAATGGTTTTGATCCAGATGATTTTAAAGGATTAGTCCTATCAGATATCAAAAATTCTCCGTGTTTTATCATTGCACATTTAGGAACCTTGAATCAAGCTAGAATGGAATTAATTAAACAGCTGGTTAAAGAGGTGCAACAGTTAGTCGAATCAGGACAAATCTCTGCTCAGAAGCTACGGATATCTTTAATTGGTAGTGGTGGAGCACGACTGCCTGAGTTGCCAGAATGGGTTGAATGGGGTGATTATCTGCCACATCAAGCAGCTTTGGCAGTGATGGCAAATAGTCAATTGTTAGTACTGGCTGAACCAAATCCAGCGGCATTTACGGGTAAGGTCTTTGAATATCTTGGTTTGGGAAAGCCAATTTTAGGGATGGTGCACCCAGCCAGTCCGGCGGCGAGTTTAATTCTTGAAGCAGAGGCGGGGTGGGTAGTGGGACTATCAGATTCACGAGAGTTAATTGGCAGAGTGATTTTAACAACTTATCAAGCTTGGGAAGAACAACAGAGAATTACTACACCACGTCTGGAGGTAATTACTCGTTATAATCGTCAGCATCAGGCAGCACAGCTAGCTGCATTAATTGAAGAGGTATCGGTGGTTGAAAGCAAATCAACATAAAAAAGTTTTAATAATTGCCTATCATTATCCTCCTTTAGCAGGGGCAGGGATGTTGAAGACTTTGCGCACTACGCGCTATTTAAATAAATATAATTGGCAACCATGGGTTTTGACAGTAAAAAATCCTGAAAGCTATCATCGTGCGGATAATCCCATTCCAGACGAGGTGAGACTGCGACGCGCCTGGCGAATCCCTGGCGGTAACCTTCTGTCACGAGCTTTAAGACGACTAGGCTTGGATGAGCGTTGGTTGTTGCTTCCAGATCAACATCTCTTCTGGATTCCGGGAGCTTTTTTTTATGGTCTGTATCTGATTTGGCGTGAAAAGTTGGATTTGATCTATGTGACCGGACCACCATATTCAGCTTTATTGGTGGGAGCTTTTTTGAAGCAATGTACGGGAAAACCTTTAGTGATTGAGATTCGCGATCCCTGGAGTTTTAATGGGGCACGACAAAAATACCCTACCAGATTACATGAGAAGCTGGATCGGATCTGGGAACGCTTAGTATTACGAACTGCAGATCAGATTAATTGTATTTATCGGATTACTCAGCAAGGTTATCAAGAGATGTATGACTGGACGAGAGAGAAGCTAAATGTTTTTTATGATACAATTGACTTAGCAGATCTGCCAGAACAGGTAGTAGCTTATCCTAGCTTTACGCTGACTTATGTTGGAACTTTTTATCCGCCATTTAATAGTTTACGTGCTACCCTGGCTGCCATTAAGTTATTACTCGAGCAGCAGTTAATTGAGTTAGAGAAGTTCACTTTTAATTATGTTGGACCAATTGATTATAGTTTTGAGCGTTTAATAAAAGAATTTAAATTGGAAGGTCTGGTAAAGCGTACTGGTTATCTCGCACTAAAGGAGGCGCAACTGGAAGTGGCGCAAAGTCAGATGCTCTTACTGTTACTGGAGTTTCCCACTATTAATACTAAATTATTTGATTATTTAGCCGTGGGACAACCTATTCTGGCAGTAGTGCCAGAATGTGGTGAGTTGACGGAGTTATTAGTACGGTATGCGAATTATTTTTATCAGAATCATAATTTTGCTCCAACTGAGATTGCCACTGAGATTTTTAAGTGTTATCGTAGTTTTTATGAAGGAAAGACAGTTAGCAAAGAGAAAACAGTTCAATTTCGCCAAGCAATGAATATTGAAACTGAGACTAAATCCTTAGGAGAACTTTTTGATCGCATCTATACCGCAAGGCAGAGGTGAAAGGTTAGGGAGAAGAGATGTCGAAACGAATCTGTTTTATTACCGATGCTGCCAGTCCACATAGTAAAAAATGGATAGCAGCTTGTCAAGAATTAAATTGGGAAATAGTAGTGCTTTCGCATTCTTTGGGAGAAATTAATGGGGTAAGAGTAATTGTGCAGCCGATGACTTTATGGGGCTTTCCTAGGTATTGCTGGCAAGTACGTCGGTTGTTACGTGAGTTAAAACCAGATCTAATTCATGCCCATCAATTTGGGGCACATGGTCTATATGCTTGGTTTGCCGGAATTGCGCCAGTAGTGATCTCTGCTTGGGGGTCAGATATTCAAAACAACCCAAATCGTTCTCTGATTTTACGTTACTTAACTAAATTTTTAATTAAAAAAGCAACATTGATTACTTCAGTAAATCGTTTTTTAACCTCACAATTGATTAAATTAGGTGCTAAACCAGAACAGATTCTTACTTTCCCGATTGGAATCTCCCAAAAGCTTTACCAACAATTGAGCTTGATACCAGTCGAGCCGCGAGAAAATTTGATTATTATTTCACCCCGTTTACATGAGCCT
>JBFYZC010000018.1:0-5102 GCA_041309705.1 Bacillota bacterium
CTCAAGATCTCATACTTCTTAAACAACTGCTGTATTGCCTGCTGAAATGCCATCATGTCCAGATCTCCGTTCAACCAAACGACCACTCCCAAAACTTCAGGTTGTTGTCCATTGGTAAAACGATCTAGAAAATAACTCCGCAATTGCTGTTGGGAGAGTATTTTTGCTTCAGAGGCTGTCTCGATTTTAGCATCAAAAATCTCCGCCACTTCTGCGAGTTCAGAATCTCGCTGTTCCTCGCTTGCTTCCGCAGTATCTTGCTCCATTTCCAGCAGATCAATTGTTGATTCTAAAACTATTGAAGCTTCAAGACTTGCTCCTGCAGCTATTTCTTCCTTCGCTATTTCTGAGGTAACCACCATTTCTACAGTACTCGAGAGTACATCTGTTACCACTACTGATGGTGTATTTGTGACTACCTCTGGTACTACTACATCTGATACTACTACCTCTGGGACTACTACCTCCGGGACTACTACCTCTGGTACTACTACATCTGATACTACTACCTGTGGGACTACTACCTCTGGGACTACTACCTCTGGGGTAGTTGTCACTACTTCTGGTATGGAGACTTCAAACCCGATCTCTTGCTCAGGTTGGGCTAATTGCGAATAGCTTTCAGATAAGATCCGATGCTCAATACTCCCGTTAAATTCATCCAGTTGCAGCTCGAAATTTAAAATTTCATCCGTTAATGGCAGTTCCACTTCTTCCCCGAATTCCTTTTCAAAATCAGGTGGCGTGAGAATTAATTCCGGTAATTCTCGCAGACTAACTGCAATATTTGCTGTTTGTTCTAATCCGGTAAGCAAATCTGTTAATGTCAAGCCTGTACTCAATGGGATCGCCTCACGTAAAAACGGCTTCACCAAATTATCTTTAGGAACTTTCTGTAACTCAAACTGATTAATCTGCCCCAATACCTTACCATCTCGATTAAACAAGGTAACATCAGAAACAATCTTCTTCTGTGGTACCGAAGCTGCTTCGTCAATCTTTACCCAAACATAGATTAAATCTGGTAAATGCTCTATTAACTGAATCTCCTGATAAGCTGCCGGAAGCATTACAGTGGTTCGATCCCACAAAGCAGTTAATGCTAGCGCCGTATCAAGTAGTGAAGGATGCCAAGAATACTCTTTCAGGTCAGCATGAAAATCATCAGCTAGACTCATTTCTGCAAAATATTGATTGCCTTGCTTCATAAAACGTCGCATCGTCTGCCAGCGCGGTCCCCATTGTACCCGACCACTAGCGTTTACCGCCTCAAAAAGCAGGTCTTGCTGTGCCACTGTTAATTTAGCTTTTAATCCCTTAAAAGTTTGCTCACCAATCATCTCAGGCATTCTTTCGGTTACCTGCAAGATTCCGCGTGCATGTAGCAGCTCCTTTCCGGCTTGCTCAGAAGTAATTCGGAAGGAGAAATCTTGCTCTTTAGGTTTAATGTTTAACGTTACTAATTGAGGTGTTCCATCAAATACTTGGCAGGGCACTAAAAATTTCAACTTCTTGATCATCCAGTTTGAATTCGCCTCAATCATCGCTGCCGCTTGATAGAGCATTCCAATCCAAGCAGTCCCTGGAACGATTCCTATTTCCTGATATAGATGCTCACTAACTACCCAATCATTTGCAATGATAAAAGTTTTCTGAAAGATACAGCTTCCATCTGCCTGACACTCTAAATTATCCACCAGTCCAGTTCCGAATGACCCGGGCAAAAGCGGCTGTTTAACGGTAATCCCTCGTCGTGCTGCACGTCCAATCTCCTGCCAGTGATCCCAGCAGACTGCCAGCACTTTAAGATTTGTCTCCATTTGTAGCGCTGCGGCATAATGATTCAGAAAACTATTCGCTGCCGCTGTATCGGGCTCTCCTCTCGTCCCAGCTAGACTGTTAAGATCCGAATAAAACATTAAAAACTTCACTTGATATTGCAAAGCTAACGCGGCAAGATTTTTTGCCCCATTCATCTTCGATGCCAGTACCTGTTTCGCGAATGAGAAATCCTGATTCACTAATTGTTTACGACGTTCAACTCCTGCCGCATGAAAAATCCCCTCTAACCGCCAGCCTTTCTTCTGACAGAGTTCAAATACCTCTTCCAGTGCCACATAGCTGGCCACATTCCCGGTCATAAACTCAAAGAATGCTCCCTGCTCCTCCAGTTCTTTCACAGTAGCAATCCAGCGCAAATTTGACAGCTTGGCATCGGCTTGCAAATGGTAATTTGTCCAAGTTTCACGCTCTGGAAAAGCAGTACGACTCAGAATAATAATTCTTGCCTGATAATGCTCTGCCAGATAACACGCCAGTTCTTTTCCTACGCCAGTTAAACCACCCGTAATCAGATAGACACCAGCTTTTTTTAAATTTGAATCAACTTTCGTCGCAGTTAATCTCTTATATGTAGGCAGCCATCTTCCGGTTTGGCGCAACAGTACCAGTTTCTCTGAACCATATCTCAATTCATTTAAAAGTTCTTGCCAAAGTTTACTCTGTTTGTTAATTGGTGCTGGCAAGTCAATGATCCTACTCTCAAATCCTGACAGATCATGTTCCAAACTACGACATAAGCCTGTAATCAAGCCTTTTTCAGGGAAGATACAATTCTCACCCGCCAACGTCATCAGATTGTTACAGATAATCTGCAGTTTTAAGTCTACTCCAACATTCTGTTCTGCCAGAACTTTCGCGAGTTTCAACAGAGTTTCAAAACCATTCTGGATTACCCGTCGTTGCTCGTTAGACTGATTCGGATTTGCCTGATCATACAACCACAAAAAATAGATGGTGCGTGGCAATCTGTTTTGACTGGCTAATTCACGAAACAACTCTGTTAAATCAGCCTCATTACCACTTCGTATCATCCATAATCCTAGCTGTACCTGCAATAATTGATTTGCCTGTCGCACCCGAATTACCTGACGATACTCACGACGCAGAATCGATACCAAGCGTTCTCCTAAACCTAACAAATCCTCAAAGATTACACAGGTTCCTTCTGGAGTTGATGTAATTGGATTATTCGTTAATAAAGGTACTTTCTCCCAACCAGGCAGCCAGAGTGCTGCTGTTATCGGATCATCTTCCTCTGGCAATTTGTATTTCACTGTTTGAGGTTGTTTTACTAATGAATTTTGAG
Source organism: Bacillota bacterium (assembly GCA_041309705.1). Lineage (GTDB taxonomy): Bacteria > Bacillota > UBA4882 > UBA8346 > UBA8346 > JBFYZC01. The sequence continues at coordinate 3,149 of JBFYZC010000018.1, forward strand.
CAGACGCCACTGCCACTCTTTCAAATGGATGAGTTGGTAATGAAATTTTTCGTCCACTACGTCCCATAATTCGTGTCCATGGCAGTTGATAGCCGAGTGACCAGAGTCTTCCTAGGATAGTTAGTAAAGTAGTTCGTGCTGATTCTCCCTCAAAAGCACTATAAATCTCCGCAGTCTTCGCTGTTTCCCGTACGATTGGCAAGAGTTTTCCAGTTCCAAACTCCACCCAGATCGAATCAGGATATTCCTCTTGAATAAGCTTAATTCCCTGGTAAAACTGGACGGTCTGTTTAAATTGCTTCACATAATAATCCGGATTAACTGCTTCTGTCTCGGTGATCCAGTTTCCGGTCAAACTTGACAGATAAGCCAAAGTTGGAGGATTTAGATCTAGCTGATTTAATGTCTCCAGCAACTCAGATAGCAAAGAATGGTTCGCCTGTCCACGCAAGACTGCAACTTCTTTAAGTTCAGTCACTTTAACTCCGTGTTTCGCAAGCAAATTTTGACCATTAGTTAATGCCTTCTTCGTTCCCGAGACTAATGAGGTTTTGGCATCATGAACCGCCAATAATTCTAGATTATTCGGCAATTGCTCCTTTAGCTGCTCGATTGGAAAGTTCAATCGCAAAAGTTTCCCCGTGGCTAACTTTGCCATTAAACCTGCTCTCACCACTACTAATGTTAATGCCGCAGTAAAATCAAAAACTTTTGCCAGACAAGCTGCCACATACTCCCCTGCTCCGTAACCCAAAAGCGCTACTGGTTTAATTCCCCAAGAAAGCCATAATTGCGCTGTGAGATACTGTACCAAAAAAAGAATTAACTCTGACGCTTCATTTTGACGTAGTAACTCCTCTTGCTCTGCTAGTGTTGCTCCAAATAAAGCACGTAAATCTCTGCCTAATAATTTAAATAACAGAGGTGCTGCTTCATCAATTAATTGTTTTATCAGAGGAAAATCATGATATAAGTAAGCTAATTGTTTTAATTCAGTACCCACAGATTGCTCTGGAAACACCCAGATTAATGGCAGTGGCGTAGTTACCGAAACTATCGACGGCTCAGGTTCCTGCAATTGAGTCTGCAGATTTTCCAAATTCTTGGCTACAATTACACTCCTAAAGCCCCATTCACGTCGTCCATATTGCAAGGTATAAGCCAGATCACGCAAAGTAATTTCTGAATGCTCAGCTAAATAAGACGCTAGATTCTCTCTTAATTTTTGATTGGCAGTGATGGTCTTGGTTGCCAGTAATACCAACTCTGCCTGGTCTGATAAAACAGCTATCTCTGTGCTCACTGGCGCTTCCTCCAAGAGCAATGTCACTTCAGTAGCAACATTTTGAAAGCTCACCATCGCACGGCGCAATCCATTCTCCTGTATCCATGCTTTGCCAGCTGCGGCAGAATAAAATGGTGTATTCTGTCCTGTAAAATTCAATTTATCATCATCACATTGGGGTGGTAAATATTGATGCTGCAAAATCAAAATTGTCTTAATCAAGCTGATCATTCCCGCAACAACTCTGGTCTGACCCAGATTAAGTGCAGTTGAATCCAAGCAGCAAAAATTAATTGCCTTGGTTTGGCTTTGTAAAACTTCAGTTAATCCTGTTAATTGTTGTAGATCTCGCTCGTGCTCCCCCGAGAAATGAGTTTCCAGATATCCTAAAGTTGTTGCTGGAAAATTTGCCTGCAACAAAGCAAGTTTCAAAGTCGCCCCGCTATTCTCAGTAATGGTTTGAGCAGCAGTACCTCGAATCACCGCATAAATCCGATCCTGATTCTCCAAGGCACAACTTAGTCTCTTCAAGACAACTACCCCAGCTGCTGCATTAACAATTCTTCCTTCCTCATTAATACTCTCTAGGGAGACTCCGCCTACTACTGCAAAATCTGCTTGCTGATTCAAAAGATTTTGACAAGCCAAATGCACTGCTGTCAAAGCAGT
>JBFYZC010000019.1:0-5634 GCA_041309705.1 Bacillota bacterium
CTAGGGATCTTATTGGGATCGGCTGTAGGGGCTTCATTAACGGCGCAGTTGATTGCTTTTAAAATTGTAGGTTTGGCACAAGGGCTGATCTTTGTTGGGGCTTTATTTTATCTCTTTGCCAAACGGTTACGTCACAAAAATATTGGACAGTCAGTCTTGGGTTTCGGATTAATTTTTTTAGGAATGCAGGCGATGACTGCAGCAATGTTGCCGTTACGTGATGATCCGATTCTTGCGACCACTTTGATTCGGTTGGCAGACTATCCATTTTTGGAATTTTTAGTTGGAATGCTTGGCACAGCTTTGATTCAGTCGAGTCCAGCTTTTTTGGCATTATTAATGACTTTGGCAACCAATCATCTGGTCGGAGCAATGGCAATTGTTCCGTTGGTATTAGGGGCGCATGTAGGAGGAACGGTGACTGGAGTCTTATCGAGTCTGGGAGCACCGAAGATTGAATCAAAACAGGCAGCCTGGGCGAATTTTGGGTTTAAACTATTTACCGCACTACTTTTTCTTCCTTTGTATCAGCCTTTGACGAAATTAATTTTAACTACCGCAGAAGATTATGGGCGAATTATTGCGAACACTCATACTTTTTTTTCGTTAATGATGGTAGTGATCTTTCTGCCATTCACGAAACAAATTGCAAAATTGATGAAAGTTTTTTTGCCAGCGCGTCAAGCTGATTTGGAAATTGCTAAATATTTAGATGAAAACTTGCTTAAAGTCCCAGAACTCGCAGTTGATCAAGCTTATCGGCAGACTTTGGAGATGGGGCAATGGGTGCAGCGTGAGATGCTCGAATTACTGGTAAAAGCTTTGCGGGAACAGAATGAAGAGTTAATTTTTCAGATTCAAGTCAATGATCGCACGGTGGATACTCTGTATCGCAAGATTAGTCACTATGTAACCAATCTGGGAGATAATCCTTTATCAGATGAATTGATGCAAAAAGTGATTCAGATTTTATATGCTGCCAATGATTTCGAGCATCTTGGTGATATCGGGGTGAAAGTAGCCCAATTAGCTCAAAAAATGAGTAATGAAGAATTGGAATTTTCAGAAGTTGGTTTTGAAGAGTTGTTACTCATTTATCAACAGGTTTTAGAAAATTTTGCTTTGGCATTAAAAGCATTCGAGAGTAGTGATCAAACTCTTGCCACCAAAGTAATCAAAGCACATCCTAGAATACAGCGTTTGGAGAAAGAGTTGCGTTACAGTCATTTTGAGAGAATGCAATCAGGAAATGAACGTTCTGCTACTACCAGCGGGGTACATCTAGATTTGATTGAAGCCTGTATAAGAATTGATCATCATGCAGTGAATATTGCTCAAGTAGTCTTGGGGATTGTGTGAAAGTAAATTAATCATGGAAAGAGCAGGAAATCAACGATTTGAGACGAATATTCTTACAAAATACGTAAAATGGCTAAACAAATCAGAAAAACACCCGGGAGTAGTGAAAGAAGTTTTTCGTTAATTTTGCAAAGATTGATTAGTTTTCCCCCGATTATACTACCAAGATATAAAAAAATGAATTGAAAGATCCCAATTACTAAAGGAATGAGCAGATTATAAAATCCAACCAGAGCACTGCCGATAATCACGCCAATCGCGTCAAAAGAGAGTGCTAGACCGAGTAAAGTTGACTCGCGTAGATCGATACTTCCGGAATGATCTAGGTCAAAACGAACCGGATCACGAATTACTTGGATACTGATGCCTAAAGATTTAATGGCAATCTGACAGAGAGTTTTCTTTTCAGATTCACCTGAGGTAAACTGTGGAGTTTCAATTTTTTTATGTAAGGCTTGCCTAATTAACCAAACTCCCATTGAAAAAAGAATTAATATTCCAAGCAATTCTGCTGATTTGGGCGATAACAGATGAAAAAGACTTTTGCCAACCAATAAAGCAATGGCGGAGTAAAGGATGGAGCAGAAACAGATAATGATCTTTCCTGATAAGGGAATTTTGATCTGGCGTAATCCATAAACCGTACCTACTCCAAAGGCATCAAAACTCAAAGATAAAGCTAGAATAAGAATTGAGGCAACAATCTTTGATCAGCTCCATATTTTAGATTTGGTGAATGATGATTTTTGTATATACTTTGGGAGTATTATATGTCTAAACGATGACGATGGTTAATGGATAACTGAAAAGATACTTGAGAAAAAGGCTTTGAATAAGGGGAAATCAGGATGTCGACGAAAATTTATGCGATAATTGGAATTTTAGGAATGGGCTTGACGATTTTCTGGCATTTTTTGGTCACTTCGCAGTTAAAAGGTTTGCTATATAAGATCTTGACGGTGCTGTTGATTATCATTGCAGCAGTACCATTCTTTATGCCAATCTTTGATCAGAATTTTGCTAATGGTGTTTGGGCATGGTTTGGTAATCTTAAATGGTAGTTTTAGAAGTAAAACCCCACTTAGAGTTGAAAGTGGGGTTTTTGATTGTTATTCTTCTTTGACAAAAACATGATTTCCAATACGAGCAGATACTTTCATTTTGCCAGAGTTGATGGCGTTGGCGAAGTAATTGCTGCCGGAGGCAGAACTGGTCTTGGGATTATAAAAATAGCAAGCGCCATTAGAAGGATCTTTGCCACGTAAAGCATCGTTAGCAGCCCGCAGTGCAGTTTCGGAAGGATTGATCCTTTTTAATTTGTTCGCGGTATGGAATTGACCTGGTTCATAGATTACGCTTTTAATCGTGTTGGGAAAATTTTCTGACTTAACTCGATTTAACACTACCGCAGCTACTGCTATTTGACCTTCGTATGGTTCATCGCCAGCTTCTGCCATGATTAATTGGGCAAGTAATCGAACCTCAGCATTACTTGCGCCAATGGGTGAGGAGAGAGCAGGGAGACGATAATTAAAGGAAAATCCTAGACTGGGTGCAAGTCTCGGTTCGTCAGTCTTGCCAAGTTGAGCCGGGATTACTTTGGTTTCCAGACCAAGCGAAGCTCCGGGAAAAAAGGAGTCAAGTTTTAATTCCACTCCGACAATGAAAGCTGTTTTTTCTCCAAAAGGTTTCTCGGTCTTATTAAGTAAATCTGCCACTCCTAAGCCAAGATATGGAGCAAAAAGTCCGGTGGGTTTGGTTTGATAAACTAGGGCTAAGGAAAGATCTTCGTCTTTAAAACCATAAGCTGATTGTAGTTCAAAATAATGAAAGAGTGAAAAATCTAAACCTAAAGCTAAATCTGATTGACCACTGGTTTTTTGTTGGTATTCTAGGCTGAGCTGAGTTTCGGCAGCAGCGATGGTTTGTGAGCCCAATAATAGCAGCATGCAATAGAGAATTAAAAGCCATAGTCGATATTTGTGCAAATTATGACCTCCTAAATATTTAAATTTTATGTAAAAACTGGTTTGGCAAGAAATTCGTCTTAATGAAGAAAAATCCTGCTTGCTGAGCAGGATTTTTCTTGAAAATGATGAATTCTTGTTATTAGAGTTTGATTAATGGATAAAATCTTCATGGAAATATTTAAAAGCTATGGTAAAAAATGTAATTATGTGATATAATTTAAGAAGAAGTGTGAGTTTTTTATGAAAAAATCAATAACTCATTAAGGAGGATAAATTCTGTGAAATTTAAAGTAATGGTGATTATGGCATTGTTTTCAGTAGTTTTTACAGCGTTAGTAAGTGCGGCGATCCCGCGTAGCGAAAAGCAAATTCCAATTTTCCCCGGTGCAGAGCGAGATGCGGAAATGGAAGCTAAAATCGCTGAGGATCATGATGCGATTAAAATTGAATTTACACAGTTTCGAGCTTCGCTGCGCAGTCAATCTTATAAAATTTATAATGTCGAGAAAAGCCCAGAGGAAGTCTTGACTTTTTATCAAAAAAAACTGGGTGGCAAAATTGGAATTCTTGAAGAACCAGATGCCAGAAGAGTGGCACCAGGGACGATTTTACCAGTTTGCTATAATTATGAAGTATACACTGAGTCTGATTTTTCATGGAAAAACAACTGGATGAAGCAACACTTGGAGACACGTGAGAAGTATGAAGAAGATAAATCGATTAAAAGTGCCCGGTTTGAATGGGGTAAAGTTGAAAAAGGTAACGATTGGACTGAATACTCCGTAACGATTAAAGATACTAGTTTTTCTGAAGGCTCTAAAAACTATGCACCACGAACGATGATTATTATTGGAACAGTTGTTTACAAATCAGATCAAAGAATTGTGGATGAACGCAGTAAAAAAATCTCCGCACAGATTGCCAAAAAAACCAAATATTTATCAGAAAATCCACCAACTGAAGAATCTGTGGGAGTTCCCTTCTATCCACGAGCGCGTTTTGATCTTTATAATTCCGCCAGAATGACCTCAAGTGATTATGAATATTATATTTTTATGACTGATGATGAACCCAAAAAAGTAGCGGATTTTTATCAAAAAGCTACGCGAAAAAGACCAGAACGCAAAAAGATGATTTATATGTTTATCCTTGAAGGCAAGCGACCCTTGCCGGAAAAAGAAGTCTGGATTCAACCAAATACTACTTATGGTGGAAATGCTAAAACCGCCATTACCATTCGTTGTAAGACTGATCATCCGTTATTTTTTCAGTAAAATTCAAGCTACTCTTGTTAAAGAGTAGCTTTTAAATTTGGTTTCTTTTTTAGCTTGGCTATTAAACTTGGAAAAATCAAGTTTGCTTTCCTTTCCTATACAGTATACTCCAATTAATCTAAACATATAATATAATCAATAGTTATTCGGAAAAAGATAAACTTAAACTACTGGATAAGTAAATGAAATTTAAGCTTCTGCTCATCCGGTATTCAACTTCTCTGAGGTATCTATGAGTCGTTAGGAAATGGAGGAATTAGAATGACAATGTTTAGAATTAGTACACTTGATTATGTTTCCACGACTAGAGATAGCCTTTTGCAAGAGTTAAATTATTTAAATCGTGAAGGATTAAAAGTGAAAATAACTGAAGACACCACAGGAAAATTTCGCTTTTTAAATTGTATGTTAGTCGAAACAGATCAGGAGTTGCGTAGCTCGCATGAGAAGATTTTACGCTACTATCTAGCGAATATAGTTACTGATCTTTTAATGAATGATATTACCAAAGAAGTTATTTTTAGAATTTTAAAGCATAAATATCAATTTTTAGATAAAGAAGAGCAGAAAAATCTCTCCCAACGAGCATATTCAGTATTGAATGATGTTTCGGAAGCAGAAGAATATGAAAAAAATTTAGGGCGTCATCATCAGATTTTAGCTAAAGTTGAGGATTACTTAAATACTAATTCTAATCTGTTTCTGGAAGGATTTATGCGGTTTCGTTTGAAGAGCTATTTTCATGAGGTAGAGGAATCGGTAGAAAGTGCTGTCGATAACTATGTGGTTGAACAAGAATATCATGAGTTTATTAAATTATTACGTTATTTTGTAGAGATTCAAGCACCGCGAATTGACCAAGTTCACATACTTTTTAAAGATCAAGAAAATTTTTATTTGATGGATGAGAATTATCGCCCGATTGATCAGAGTCAATTAGAAAAGGTTCTCTTGGAGATTAGTCGTGATGTTGAATATGATGATCTTTTGTTGAGTGCCTTGATTACGATTTCGCCACGTCAGATTGTGCT
>JBFYZC010000020.1:0-7073 GCA_041309705.1 Bacillota bacterium
GGCAATTTGCTAAGAAAATTCTCTTTGCTCGAACCCAATCCCCATCACTGAGGGGGAAGCGCGAAGCGCAGGGGGAGTGCATTCCAGCCTCTAGCCTTTAGTCATTATTTGTTTACAAAAAGGCTGTTGCATTTTGCAACAGCCCCTTTTTCTGTACAAAAATATATCTAGGATTAATTGATCAAAACTAATTACAATCAAAAATAGCTTCATTAATAGCAGAAACACTCTCGCTATTATAAATAACAACCTCAATATTAAAAATCCAACCCTCAATATTGTAAATACAACCCTCAATATCAAAAATCTAACCCTCAATATTGTAAACATAACCCTTAATATTGTAAATATAACCCTTAATATCGAAGATCTAAACTATAATATTAAAAATACAGGTCATTATTTAACAAATCAGCAAATAATTATTAAATTGCTCGCAATTATTGTTAATCAAAAAAAATTTATATTAATTATCTGAGTTCAAAACAACTCGAGCTTCAAGTTTACTAAAGACAAAAGTAAATCCATAACTCAAACAAGTCGCGAGTGCCACCACTCCTGAATCATTTAACAGTAACGCCGCGATTCCAGCTACCAAAAGTGCTTGCCAAAGAATCTTCTCGTTTGACGCTGGAAAACTTTGCTTCATGAATACTTTTAAAACAATTCCGAGCACTAACGCTAGCAAATTAATTCTCATCCAGGGACTATAGATCATTAATTTAAAGTTCATTTCCATTTTGCGCTCAATCACTTGCCAGACTGATTGCAGCTCTCCGGAAAAAAGCTTGGCAAAAAAACGTCCCAAATGAGTCTGCAATTCAGGTTGACGCAGACTATCTCCCCAACCAAGCAAAAAGATCAGAACTCCTATTATACTAGGTACTACCCAGAATTTCCAGTTATTTAATTTTAATTTATGCAAACAAAGCAGATAAAAACCAAATCCGACTAATGCCGCTAAAGTCCCGCCAAAATTTATTCCTAGCCAAGGTAAGCCTAAAACTGCCACTCCTAATCCAAGAATGATTAAGGAAAAAATTCTTTGGTTAATCTTTTCAGTGTAATAAGCCAAAATTAAAGTTAATGCCAGAAAAATTCCCATATATTCATTACCCATCCCATAGTAACGCGACCCCGCCACTGCACTATAACCTAACGCCGAATAACGAATCAACTGCCAGCCCATAAGCTGATCAATCACCAACAACAACCACAAGCAAAGACTGATGACCATTAATCGCTTTGAAAACTGTGGCATTAGTCTCAATCCAGCCCAAACGAGTAGCGTTAACCCTATAAATGTCAATACTCCCCATGTGCTTGCTGGTAAAAATGGCATGATTAATAATGCAACTGGGGAGATCAAAACAATCAGCAAAACTTCCCCAGCCAATTCTTTCCGTTTCAGGAAGTATAAAAGCAACGCTAAAATCCAACCTGTCGCAATAATTCCCAGCAGTAAATCTAATAAAGTACGTTGATTATTATTCGCTTGGTTAATCTGTTGATTTAAGTCTTTGATATATGCGGAAGAGTTTTCTCGATTAACTGCACTAATCTTTCGTCCGGTAAAATCAGGAATATTTTTTAGAGCTGCCATCTCTGCCAAACTAGGCAGTAAATCCAGATTTGCCACCAATCCATCCCATTTAGTTGAACCTGAAGTTAAGAGTCCAGCTTGATAGTTAGCCCCGCGAATCACTATCGGTAACAGCAAATTTTTTTGCATGATTGCTTCTTTACTAGGTGAAGGACTGAGTAGAACCAAATTTAACTCTTCCCGGGACCATCTTCCCAAAATCCAGGTTAAAAAATGATCCAAACGAAGCCAAGCATCCTCTTTTAACTGGGTATAGCGTTTAGGAAGAAACCATTCACGCATTTGATCCAGACGCGCAAAATCATCAAAATCAACTTGAATGATCCGATGATTCTGAATTTGTTGCTCAAGAATTTTACTTACTTGCAGTGAACTAAATCTTAAACCATCGATAAAATTGGGGTCAGCCTCATAAACTTGATTAGTAAACCCAAAATCAATCATCCCTTGTTGATCCATGAGCAGTAATCCTGATACACGTCTTGGCAAAGCTTTGCTGCCAAACCCAGATATCAAACTAGTCTGCCACTGATTCTTGTGAAAAATTTCTCCCAACAATCCAGGTGCAACCGTAATGTTACTATTTCTTGCTTGATTCTTAATCAGCTCAATTTTCGGAATGATTAAATTTTCATCATTTAACTCTCGCCAATTATTTTGTGACCAATTCCACCAGTTACTAGCTTTTTCTCCTAAAATTAATTCATCCGCGCGATAAACCTCTCCGATCTTCAGCTTGTCAAATGCTCCGCTTTCTTTCTTTACTTTATCAGTATTTAAAACACGATCTCCTGAACCTAACGTCAGATAGCCACCAACCGTCTCGTAACCCGAAGCACTACGAACATTCAGCAAACCCAAACTGCTCTCGGAACGAAGTGCCTTAATCCCAGGCAGTTTGGTCTCAAAAAATTTAGTAGTATCCAATTTGTCGATCGTTAAAATTAAAATTGGGGGTTGTTCTTTATTTTGAGCTCTGGTAGTGCTTGGAAAGAAAATTGTCAAAACAATTACCATTCCCATCAGCCAAATCCAGTAGCGAATATGTTTCATCACAAATAACTCCATTATTTTTAATAATAAACTTCTTCCAAACAAAGTCCTTTAGCTGGCGCGGTTGGTCCGGCGGCACGACGATCTTTTGCGGCAATAATTCTTTCAAACTCTGCCAAATCTAAGCGATGGTTACCAACTAAAATTAAGGTTCCAACAATATTTCGCACCATATGATATAAAAATCCATTTGCGTTAATTCTAAAGGTCAATTCATTTTCCTGCTCATTAAGTTCACAAAAATTCACGGTGCGTACCGAAGTCTTCACACTGGATCCAGCTGCCTGAAAAGCACGAAAATCTTTGGTTCCAATTATTAATTCTGCTGCTTGACGCATCAATCCTGCATCCAGGGGATAACGATAATAATAAGCAAAATTTCGTTTAAAAAGTGGTCGCAAACTACCATGTACTAGATGGTAGCTATATGTTTTTGCTTGTGCCGAATAACGAGCATGAAAACTGATTGGTACTTCACTAATTTCTTTCACGATAATATCCTCGGGTAAGAGTGCATTTAAGGCTTGCTGAAACTTAGCTAACGACATCTGGGTCTCAGTGTGAAAATTTACTACCTGACCGCTAGCATGTACTCCGGCATCAGTACGCCCTGCAGCATGTGTAGTAATTGTTTCGCGCGTTAGTTTATTTAGTGTTTGCTCCAATTCACCTTGAATTGTCAATACTTCGCTTGTTTGCCTCTGAAAACCCGCATAACGTGTCCCTTCATAAGCAATGATCAGTTTCAAATTACGTATTTGCTGATTCAAATTAGTCACCTTTTTATCCTAAGATAAAGGACAAGGGTCTGCTTTGAAAAAGCCGACCCTAAAATTTTTTTGGGCTATCATAAAAATTTCACTAAAATCATGCGCCAAAAATTTTTAAATTAGATTAATTCTAAGATGACCATTGGTGCAGCATCGCCACGACGTGGTCCCATTTTAATAATTCGTGTATATCCACCAGGTCGTTCAGCATAGCGTGGTGCAGTATTGTCAAATAATTTCTGCAATACAGCTGGTTCATTAATTAATTCTGCGGCTAAACGGCGTGAATGCAAATCACCTTTTTTCGCTAAAGTGATTGTTTTTTCAGCTAGTGAACGAATCTCTTTTGCCTTAATCTCAGTTGTTTCAATTTTTTCGCATTTAATTAAGGCAGTTACCATACTGCGAAACAGTGCTTTACGTTGACTCGCAGTTCTTCCCAACTTACGTTTAAGCATAAATATTCCTCCTTACGAAAACTGAGTCAGCTTGACTCAGTCATCCGACTTTCTTAACCCAAGGTTCAACGCAGCCATCTTCTGTTGTACTTCTTCCAATGACTTGCGTCCCAAATTACGAACCTTCATCATATCTTCCTCGGTTTTGCGGGTCAATTCTTCAACGGTATTAATCCCAGCGCGTTTTAGGCAATTGTAGGAACGGACTGAGAGATCTAATTCCTCAATGGTCATTTCCAGAATCTTATCTTTCGATTCAGTTTCCTTCTCAACCATAATCTCAGTTTTACCTGCAATCTGACTTAAATTTACAAAGAGCATTAAATGCTCACTCATTATTTTAGCTGCCAAGGAAATAGCTTCCACTGGACTAATACTGCCATCGGTCCAAACTTCTAAAACTAATTTATCGTAATTAGTAATTTGACCAACCCGAGTATGCTCAATATTATAATTAGCTTTTTTAACTGGGGAAAATCTGGCATCCATCGCAATTACACCAATCACATTCTCAGTGTTTTTATTGCGATCCACTGACATATAGCCACGACCACGGTCAATGGTGATTTCTGCATTAAAGGTACCACCTGCGGATACCGTTGCGATGTAGAGGTCTGGATTCAAAATTTCAATATCACTTGAAACTTCGATATCAGCAGCGGTCACTACTTTTTCTCCAGTAACCTGAATATATACTTTTTTGGGACAATCTCCATGAACCTTAACCAACAGCTGTTTCAAATTAAGAACGATATCTGTGGTGTCCTCAACAACCCCCGGAATCGTAGAAAACTCATGAAGTACACCATCTATTTTTACAGCGGTGACTGCGTAACCCGGTAGGGAAGAGAGGAGGATCCGACGAAGCGAGTTGCCCAGAGTAGTCCCATAACCCCTTTCCAACGGCTCAATGACAAAAGCTCCATAACGTTCTCTGTCATGTGTTTCTTCCAGGGTAATTTTGGGCTTTTCAATCTCGATCAAACCATAACCCTCCTTCTCGCATAAGCGAACCTCTTTTTAAGAAAGTACTTTTGATATCCTTTCAACGAAACAGTTCATTATATCATGTCAAAATCATACAGGCTTTGATAAAAACCTTCAACCTTGGCAACTGCCAAACCTTTGGACATAATATGCTCTATCACAAAATTCTTGTCAGAGGTCTCGCTTTCCATTACCGTGAATAAAGCTCTACAATTAAATGCTCTTGAACCGAAATATCAATCTGTTCTCTAAGCGGTAATGCTTTAATCTTTGCTGTATTGGTATTAGCGTTAAACTCGATCCAATCTGGAGTACGACGACCATTAAGATCTTCTAAACTCTCTTTAATTTTGGTAGAACTGAGACTAGTTTCTTTGATAGTAATAGTATCCCCAATTTTTACTAAAAATGACGGGATATTTACCTTTTTCCCATTTATCTGAAAATGACCATGTAGTACTAGCTGACGAGCTTCTTTACGAGAAGCTGCAAAACCAAGCCGATAAACAACATTATCTAAACGACTTTCTAAAATTTGCAGCAAATTCTCACCAGTAATGCCTTTTTTACGTTCAGCTGTTGCAAAATAGTTAGCAAATTGACGCTCCAAAATTCCATAAATCCGACGTAATTTTTGTTTCTCACGTAGTTGCAAACCATATTCAGAGACTTTTTTTCTTGCCTGACCATGTTGACCAGGTGCAAATGCCCGCCGTGTAATACTACATTTTCCTGTATAACAGCGGTCACCCTTTAAATAAAGCTTTTCGCCTTCACGGCGACATAAACGACAAACAGCTTCTGTATATCTTGCCATAGAGCTGAATACACCTCCTCAATGTTATACACGACGACGCTTTGGTGGACGGCATCCGTTATGTGGAATTGGGGTTACATCTTTAATCATATTCACAAATAATCCTGCAGCTTGTAATGAACGGATTGCTGCCTCTCGACCAGCGCCTGGTCCTTTTACGAAAACTTCAATATTTTTCATGCCATGTTCCATTGCAACCTTTGCAGCTTCTTCCGCAGCCATGCCAGCCGCAAATGGGGTACTTTTTCTTGAACCTTTAAAGCCCATATGACCAGCACTTGCCCAAGAAAGAACTTTCCCTCCTGTATCAGTGATGGTCACAATTGTATTATTAAAAGTGGAATGGATATGAGCTACTCCGCTATCCACATGTCTACGCTCTTTTTTTCTGGTACGTGCTCCTTTTTTAGCGGCAGGTTTCGCCATAGTTAGTATAACCTCCTCTTAATTATTTCTTACGCTTCGCGCCAACAGTTTTTTTCGGTCCTTTACGAGTGCGAGCATTGGTCTTGGTTCGTTGCCCTCTCACTGGTAAACCACGACGATGACGTAAGCCACGATAACTACCAATCTCAATTAAACGTTTGATATTCATGGATTCTTCGCGTCTTAAGTCACCTTCAACTTTTAGATCACGGTCAATTACTTCACGTAATTTATTAACCTCTTCTTCAGTTAGATCACGCACTCTAGTTTCGGGATTAATGCCAGTTTTTTCAATAATCCCATTTGCAGTGGTATTTCCAATGCCATAGATATATGTCAGAGCAATCTCTACCCGTTTGTCACGTGGTAAATCAACTCCTGCGATACGTGCCATCAAGATACCTCCTCAAATTTACTTGCATTTTTTTATTTGCTATTTGAACATCATTTTCTGTTGCCGCGGTGAAAATGATGGGGCTGTTTTTCAGCCAATTCTTGAAATGTTGAAAAGTAATTCCCACTAAGTTTGCTCAGAAAATCCTTTATCTCGGAATTTTATGAGCAAAAGTGTCCATAACTTTTCAGCCAATTCATTTAACCTTGTTTTTGTTTATGCTTAGGATTATCACAGATTACCATCACACGGCCTTTACGTTTGATAATCTTGCAATGCTCACATATAGGTTTCACGGAAGGTCTGACTTTCATGTGAAATCCTCCTTATCCATGAGATTTTATAATATCTTAAACCAGTAAGGAAGGGGAACTTACCGCAACTCTGGCAAGCCATTTCAAACCTTACTTATAACGATAAATGATCCGGCCTCTGGAAAGATCATAGGCCGACAGTTCTACTGTTACCCGGTCTCCGGAAAGAATCTTAATAAAATTCATTCTCATTTTTCCAGAGATGTGTGCCAGGATCCGATGCCCGTTTTCCAACTCGACCCTGAACATCG
>JBFYZC010000021.1:0-2605 GCA_041309705.1 Bacillota bacterium
AAAACGCAGTACTTTCTCTCGCAATTCAACATCCGTCAGAGCATTACCAGCCTGATCCTTTCCAGAAGCAATCTGAGTCGAGAGATTTTGCACTTCTGCTTGCAGATGAAGCTTTCTTAAATTCCTCAATAATCCTTCTAAATCACCTTGACAACCTTGGATTCCTTGCTCAGCAATCAAAGTAACTGCCACTTCACGCGAGGCAAAATTTAATTCTTGCAGTAATAATTGCTGATCACCAGCTAATTGTGGTAATTTTTCTAATTGTAAAAAAAGTTCACGCCATAGAGAAAAAGAAAAATCATCTGCACTTAGTTCTTTTTTTATTCGCGCAAATTTATCATATTCCTGCAAAGCAAGTTGTAAAAGTTCTTTCTCTGCCTTAAAAACCGCTTTTTGGAAGGGGGTCATTTTTTCAAAATCAAGAAGATCACCAGTTGAGCTGGGTTTTTCCTCCATTATATTAGTATAAGCATTTTTCAAATTTTTATCCAAAACCGGAGAATTTTTCCGATTAATTTTTGCCCATTTTTGCAGTTCTGCATAGATCGCTGTTTCAGAAACTCCCAATTCTCGACTAATTTTGCGCAAATATGATTCTCTGGCGACTAAATTCTGCATCATTCCCAATACTGGCAAGATTTCGCGTACTGCATCTGCTTTTCCAGTCGGAGTATTAATCTGATATTTTTTTAAAACCAGTTCGATTCGAAAATCAATCAACTCCACCGCCGCTTCCAAAGCAGCTGCAAATGCAGCTTGTCCATGCTGACGCAAGAAAGAATCGGGATCATCTCCGGGAGGCAAACATAAAATTTTCACCTTCAAACCGGCTTCGGTTAAAATTTCCAAGCCTCGTAAAGTTGCCTGTTGACCTGCTTGATCAGCATCATAAGCCAGAATAACCTCGGAAGCATAACGTCTAATTAAACGCGCCTGTTCTTTGGTTAAGGCTGTTCCCAGCGAAGCAACTGTCTGCTCAAAACCAGCTTGATGTGCTTGAATCACATCGAAATACCCTTCTACTATTATTGCCTGATCTTTCTTACGAATTGCTTCCTTAGCTAAATTTAGACCATAAAGCAGCTTACTTTTATGAAAAACCAAAGTTTCCGGGGTATTTAAATACTTAGGTTGATTTTTATTCAGCACACGCCCCCCAAAACCAACCACTCTGCCAGTCGGATCAAAAACCGGAAAGATCAATCGCTCACGAAACCGATCATAATATCCATTCTCTCCAAAACAAAGTAATCCTAAACTTTCTGCTTGCTCTAGCGCAACTCCTTTTTTACGCAACACCTCGACCAGATTATTCCATCCAGATAGAGCAAAACCCAAACCAAATCTGGTTTTAATCGTCTCCGAGATTTCTCGCTGTGCTAAATAATTTCGTGCCACTTCACTCTGGTCAAATTGGATTAATGATTGATGAAAATAAGCGGCAGCCAGCTTATTAATTTTATATAAAATCTCAGTTTGAGCTTCGGCAGCAGTTTTTTGTCTTATTTCCGGCCAGGTGATTCCGGCTCTTTCAGCTAAATTACGTGCCGTAGTTATAAAATCCCAGTTCTCAATCTTCATCAAAAACTGAAAAACATCTCCACCTGTACCACATCCAAAACAGTAAAAAAGTTGCTTATCCTGATTAACATTAAAAGAAGGAGTTTTTTCACCATGAAATGGACAGAGCCCAATCAAAGAACGTCCTGCTTTTTTCAATGTCAAATACTCTGAAATAATGGCGACAATATCATTCTTCTCCTTAATCTCTTGTAGCAATTCCTGTTGTACACGTTGTTCCACCATACCATACTCCCTATGACAAAAATTTCACTACTACCAACATCTTTCCTTGCGATATATATTTTCGGAAAAAAAAGCGCCTCAGGGCGCTACTTTTAAACCTTTTTCAGTCAAAAACACAGTACATGAATTGCCAGGTGCTCCAAATGAACTAATTTTATTACCATTTAAAGTTAAGTCTACTAAAGCAGGATCACTAATCTGCATAACCATCTCTTCTTGAGCGGTTAACATTAAAGGTGGAGCTTTCTCATCAAACTGCTCACCACCATCACCAACAAACAGCTCTCTTCCATCGGTAGTTACTTGCAATGAGACTTGACCTTTAAATTCAATATATACAGTCACCGGGGCAGGAAAAATCTGTTTCACATATTTACCATCCGCTTCATGTGCGGCAAGATTTCTTTCCGAACTAGCACTAACTGTTGGAGTAACTAGTGGTACTGGTGATGGAGATAGTGGCATTTGTAATGTGGGATGATTGTTAGTTTGAATTGTCTGATTAGTCTGTGCTGAACTCTGCCAAAAAATTAAACCAAAAATTATCACTACCACCAAACCTAAACCTACCAAAATTCCAATCAATTTTACATTCGGATCATATTGTGGTAACCATAAAGGATTTTGCAGTAATGAACTACCTTTTTTAGGATTAGGAAGCTTGGCGCTTTTAAATAAACCTGGTTGCTCCATTGCTGAATTTATCTTAGTCTTAGCTTTACTATTCTTATTAAAATCTTGTCCTGAGGTATCTGTGGCAGCAGTTTTTTCTTTGATTGCTTTATTTTTCTGCTGA
>JBFYZC010000022.1:0-12841 GCA_041309705.1 Bacillota bacterium
GTCTGCTGACTAAGTTGCGGCAGAAATTTAATGTCTCAGTAGCCGAAGTGGGCTATCAGGAGCAATGGCAACGTGCCGAGCTAGGTGTGGTCTATCTGGGAAATCAAACTCAGTATTTAGATGGGGTACAGCAGGAGATCGAGAAGTTAATTGAAGAAAATTATCCGGTGGAGATTACGGAGATTAGCGTGGATAATTACTAAATTACCAAGTAGACAAGGACGAAGTAATCATTTAGAATAAAAATAGACTTGAAACACGAAACCCCAACGATTGGGGTTTTTCTGTTATATATATTTTTTTTTCACAGCAAAGATCTTTTGGAAATTATTTAGACCACGAGTTACTAAAAAAAGTTAACTGGTGGTGCTGTTATAATCCTTTTACTTATGAGAAAATGAAGAAGGGTGAAGCGTTTGAGATATTATATATAAAATTAAATGTAAAGTTTGAGAGATAAAAATAAAAAATGGAGAATTTTGCATGGCTTATTATTTTGTTGTGAGAATAAAAATTTTTGATTACACAGAATATGAAAAATATATTAATAAATGTAGTAAAGTTTTTGATAAATATAAAGGAAGATATTTAGCTGTTGACAATGATTTTAGTATTATAGAAGGCGATGCAGACGCTACAAGAATGGTTCTTATAGAATTTGATACAAAGGAAGACTTTAAACAATGGTATCATTCGAAAGAATATCAAGAAATTCTTAAATATAGGTTAAAGGGTGCTGAGTGTAGTGCTGTTTTGATAAAAGGACTAGAGAAGTGAAGGGAGAAAGTATGAGTAAACAGTATGAAACAAGTCCTATATTATCTGATATTAGAAATGTAAATTATGAGGATGCTTTAGAATTAGCCAAAAATATTTCGGTTAATTATATAAAGACTATTGATAAACGAAAGGTTTTTCCAAAACAGAGTGTATTGGATGGTTTAACTGTATTTGATGAAGATTTAAACAATAAACCTGAAGACATTATGTCTATTATAGAAAAACTTGATAAATATGGTTCAAAAGCAACAGTGGCTCAAACGGGTGGACGATATTTTGGGTTTGTTAATGGTGGTATAATGCCTTCTGCTCTATGTGCAAAGTGGATTATGGATACATGGGATCAGAATTGTGCATTATATGTCATGTCGCCTATTGCATCTAAGTTAGAAGAAGTATGTGAAAGATGGATTGTTGACTTATTAAGATTACCTGAAAAGGTTGTAGCAGGGTTTGTCTCTGGTAGCTGCGCAGCAACCATTATTGGATTGATTGCTGGAAGAAATTTTTTGCTTAATAGATTAGGTTATGACGTTGAAAATAATGGATTATTTGAAACTGATAAATTAAAGATTGTTGTAGGAGAAGGAGCTCATTCAACGATTTACAAAGCTCTTTCTATGGTGGGCTTGGGTAAAGATAGAGTAACAAAAGTCCCTATAGATAATCAAGGAAGAATGAGAGTAGATCAATTACCTTGTATAGATAATAAAACTTTATTGATATTACAAGCAGGTAATGTAAACTCTGGTGCTTTTGATGATTTTAAGACGATATGTAAAATAGCCAATAATGCAGGTGCTTGGGTTCATGTAGATGGTGCCTTTGGTCTTTGGGTTGCTACTCATCCAAAGTTATGCTATTTGACAGAAGGTATAGAACTAGCAGATTCATGGTCTGTTGATGGACATAAAACTTTAAATGCGCCTTATGATAATGGTATAATCCTTTGTAAACATAAAGAAGTTTTAGTAAATTCATTACATATGATTGGAGAATATATAATCTATAATGAAAATAGAGATGGAATGTTATACACTGCTGAAATGTCAAGACGAGCAAGAGCGATTGAGTTATGGGCTACTTTAAAAGGATTAGGTAAACAAGGCGTAGCAGAACTTGTATTGGAATTACACGATAAAGCTAGGTGTTTTGCGGATTTGTTAGAACAACACGGATTAGAAATATTGAATGATGTAGTATTTAATCAAGTATTAGTACACTTTCAAAATGATGAAAAGACAGTACAATTAATTGAAAAAATTCAAGAATCCGGTGTGTGTTGGGTGGGTGGTTCGAAATGGTTTGGAAAATCTGTAATGAGAATTAGTGTATGTTCTTATAAAACAACTTATGAAGATATCAAAGTATCAGCAATGGATATTATTAGAGTGGCTAACTTACTAAAATAATTACTAGAAAAAAGGGTAGTGTAAAAATGTTATAATCCTTTTGCTTATGAGAAAATGAAGAAGGGTGAGGCGTTTGAGATATGCGGATTTTGAGTTAGTTGGCAATCGCCCCGCTTATCTGCAGATTAAAAATTATTTGGCTGATTTGATTCAGAAAGGACTGCTGCAAAATGGGGAACGACTGCCGGCAACTCGCGAATTAAGTGAACTCTTCAAGGTGAGTCGGAATACAATTGTTCAAGCTTATCAGGTACTGGAAGCCGAGGGTCTAATTGAGATAATTAAAGGTCAGGGAGCATTTGTGATTGGGGAGCGTATTCCTTCAGAAGTAGTTAGTAATTTAGAGTGGGAAGGCTTAGTTACCAAGTCTGCTAAAGAAGCGGTAGCACTGGATATTGAGAAACATGAGTTGAAATGGGAGCGCGGGATGATCTCTTTTAAGAGTATTGCCCCGGATCAGACGCTCTTTGATCTGATTGAGTTTAAGAAGGCTTTTTTAAATCAAATTGCCCTAGAAGGTGAGAAACTACTTAATTATGGTTATGCGCGTGGCTATCGTCCATTTTTGAAGTATTTAGTGCAATATTTAGAGCAGAAAGGTGTAAATACTAAAGGAAAAGAGATTCTGGTCACTAATGGCTTTACCGAAGGCTTAAATCTAGTCTTGAAAGCACTGACTGCGCCTGGAGACCGAATTATCTGTGAGAATCCAACGCATAATACTGCGCTGAAAATTATGAGGCTTTTTGAACTGAAAATCTGTGGTGTACCAATGTCGCCCGAGGGAATTGATTTAGAGAGGCTGGAAGCGACGCTAGCGACAGGTAGTCGAGGAATTGGTTATCTGATTCCCTCATATCAAAACCCTACTGGTTTGGTGATGACGCCCGAGAAACGTCTGGCAGTCCTAGAGTTGTTTCGGAAATATCAAACCCCTTTAATTGAGGATGGCTTTAATGAAGAGTTGCGCTATTCAGGGGCACACATCGCTCCGTTGCTAGCATTAGATGGTGCGGGAAATCAAATTGTTTATCTGGGGAGTTTCTCGAAGATTTTGTTTCCGGGATTACGGATTGGCTGGATCATGGCAGACCAGAAATTAATTGCTTACTTAGAGAGTCTGAAACGCAGTTTGAACATTCATACCTCGTTTCTGGATCAAGCAGTCTTAGTTGAATACCTTCAGAGTGGAGCGTTTGAGAAGTACTTAAAGAAGGTGGGGCGAGTTTACAAAGAAAAATATGAGACGGCAGTGAAACTGGCACGCGAGTTGATTCCATGTCGGCGAATTTGGGGTGAAGGTGGGCTGCATCTCTGGATTGAGCTTGAGAAGCTTGAGGCACGAGTAGTTTTAGAGAAGTGCTACCGCCGGGGAGTGGTTTTTATGCCAGGGGATCTTTTCTATACGGACAATTCAGTTCAAAATACTTTTCGTTTGGGGATTGCCCGGATTGATCAGTTAACGATGCGGACGGGATTTGAGATTATTGGTAAGGTAATTCGAGAGTTATCATAGTTGAAAATTGGGAGGGATTTTTGATGGCTATTTATACGAAGTCACATAAATTAGAGAATGTCTGTTATGATATTCGCGGACCAGTCTTAGAGGAGGCGAATCGGCTCGAAGCAGCAGGGCATAGTATTATCAAACTAAATATCGGCAATCCGGCGCCATTTGGTTTGGATGCCCCGGATGAGATTATTCATGATGTCATGATGAACCTAAAGCTAGCACAGGGTTATACCGACTCCAAAGGGATTTTTCCCGGACGGAAAGCAATTATGCAGTACTGTCAGGATAAAGGGATTGACGGGGTAACTGTAAATGACATCTTTATTGGGAATGGGGTTAGCGAACTGATTGTCCTCGCGATGCAGGGACTTTTAAATAATGGTGATGAGATTCTGGTTCCAGCACCTGATTATCCACTTTGGACAGCGGCAGTTAATCTAGCAGGTGGGACACCAGTTCATTATCTCTGTGATGAGCAGTCGGATTGGAATCCCGATCTGGAGGATCTCAAAGCTAAGATTACTCCTAAAACTAAAGGAATTGTGGTGATTAATCCGAACAATCCTACCGGGGCAGTCTATCCGCGCGAGATTCTGCAGGGAATTGTTGATCTGGCAGTCGCGCATCAGTTGATTGTCTTCGGGGACGAGATTTATGATCGGATTATCTATGATGAGGTTGAGCATGTGTCATTAGCCTCGTTATCGAATGAGACACTTTTTATAAGTATGAATGGGCTCTCCAAATCACACCGGATTGCTGGGTTTCGGGTTGGCTGGATGGTCTTGAGTGGTAAGAAAGAGATTGCGAAGGATTATATTGAAGGCTTGAATATGCTTGCTTCAATGCGGCTCTGTAGTAATGTGCCAGCGCAGTATGCGATTCAGACATCTTTGGGAGGTCATCAGAGTATCAAGGAGCTTACCAAACCAGGTGGACGCCTTTATGAACAGCGTGAGTATGCCTGGCGACGGATTAACGAAATTCCTGGACTTTCCTGTGTTAAACCCAAAGGAGCGCTTTATCTCTTTCCGAAGATTGACATTGAGAAGTTTAAGATTCAAAATGACCAACAGTTCATTCTCGATCTACTGCGCGAAGCGAAAGTGCTCTTGGTGCAGGGAACTGGGTTTAACTGGATTAAGCCCGATCACTTCCGAATTGTGATGATGCCGCGCGTGGATGAGTTAGACGAAGCCTGCCAGCGGATTGAGAAGTTTTTGAGTGGTTATCAACAGCAATCAAAAATGAAGCCTACTTGTAGCTGAGGAGATCTGAGGTGGTTATTTTAGCTTTAGAAGTAGAGTACGTCACTTGATGAAGCGAGAGAGAAATTAGCGGAGCTACCTTTAGTGAAAGAAGGCTTAATTAGATTTGAATTGTTTGAATTGGAACCATATACAGGTTTCTCACGCTTAGTGGATTAAGAGGCAATAGCCTCTTATTTTTTTGGTGAATATTTTAGAATTGAAATTAATATTTATAAAGGAAAAAATCATTTTAAGGCGAAATTTTGTATAAATATTCTAATTGAGAAGGAGAATATGCAATCATGATTAACTTTCGTAAGGCCAAAATGACTGATGTGGAGAGTATTCATAGCTTAATTAATAGTTTTGCCGAAGCTGGACTGATGCTGGCGCGTTCCAGAAATACCATCTACGAGAATCTGCGTGAATTTATGATTATTGAGTTCGAGGGGAAACTGATTGGCGTGGGTGGTTTGCATATTATCTGGGAGGATTTGGCGGAGATTCGTGCCCTAGCATTACACCCTGATTATCAAGGACAGGGAATCGGGAAACGGTTAATTGAATCATTGATGAATGAGGCACGCGAGCTGGAGCTGCATCGGGTTTTTGCCCTGACTTATCAGGTAGAATTCTTTAAAAAATGTGGTTTTCGTGAGATTAGTAAGGATGAGATGCCCCATAAAGTCTGGAAAGAGTGTATTAACTGTCCCAAATTCCCGAATTGCGACGAGGTCGCAGTGATTAAGGAGATTTGAGAAAAGAAGTGGGAGGCGAGAGGTTGGAAGTTAGAATTTGCAAAAACAATTCCAGCCTCTAACTTCTCGCTTCTCACATCCAGATTGAGGGGGTCGCGGAATCGCGGGGGGAGGAGCCTCCAGATTGTTTGAAATAATAACCTTAATACTACGAATCTCAGGGTTCATATTATAAATCTAAAAGTTAATATGAGAAATCTAAAAGTCAATATGAGAAATCTAAAAGTTAATATTATAAATCTGAGGGTCAATATGAGAAATCTGAAGGGTAATATGAAAAATCTAAAAGTTAATATGATAAATCCGAAGGTTAATATGAGAAATCTTGACTTTGAGATTTAAAATAATGGTTTTAATAAAGAAAAAGTGATTTATGATCATTCGAAGAATAATTCATGAAATATCTTTTTTAAAGCTGATCTGAAAATTACTTCCTACCCCAAGGGTACTTTCCACCGTAATCTCCCCCCCTAAAGCCTGCACTAATTCCTTGACAATCGTTAAGCCCAGACCAAACCCACCACTCTCCCGATTGCGTGATTTATCAGTGCGATAGAAGCGTTCGAAGATATAAGGGAGATCCTCTGGAGCAATCCCGATCCCTTGATCAACCAGATTAATCTGAATACTTTGGTTGATTTCCTTGAGGCTGAGGGTTACTTTTTTCCCTGCGGGAGTATATTTTAAGGCATTTGCTAGTAAATTATCAAAAATTTTAGCGAGCGCTCTTTGATCGGTCTTGATCAAGACTGGGTCAGTAGCATAAAATTCTAGAGTTAAATCTTTTTGTTGAAAGAGTGGGATGAATTTTTGGGTCAATGAGCTCAAAAAATTCTCCAGATTAAGCTCAGTCAACTCTACCTGATGAATTGCTTGATCAACTCGGGCGATTTCCTGCAGATCGTTGACCAGACCAGTGAGGCGTTTGACCTCATCGAGGAGTGATTGAAGATTCTCTCCTGAAGCTGGTATTACTTGGTCGATCATGCCTTCTAAATGACTGTGCACTGTTGCCAAAGGAGTACGGAGATCATGGGCAACGTCAGCGGTCATTTTTTTGCGAAGTTTTTCGGTGTGGCTGAGATTCTCGGCTAATTGATTCAGACTATTGCCAAGTTCACCTAATTCATCCTTGGGCAGTATAGTGACTCGGGTTTCAAGATTACCAGCCGCCATTGCTTTGGCAGTTTGATTCATTGCGGTAATGGGACGGGAGAACTGTTTGGCAAAGACTAGTGCAATTAAGATTGATAAGAAACCAGTGATCAAGACTGACCAGAGAATGGAACGGTTGATTGTATGTCGAAAGAGCTGGTCTTGTTGGGTGAGCAGTTGTTGTAAGGGATTGAGCCCAAAATAAGCAGTACCGACCAGTTTGCCATTAACGGTAATTTGCCGATAGGAGATTGTACAGTTTTGGTTAAGTCCCATGCGATTGGAGACCAGCACTACTTTGCCTTGGGCATCTTTGAGATAGCATAAACCTGCCAACAGACGTTCCTGGGCAAAACCGATTGCGGCAGGAAGATATGACCAGTCGCCATATTCGGCGTAAAATTCGGCAAGTGCATTAACGATCTGCAGTTGTCGGTTACGCTCGTTAGTGGAGAGGTAGTCATTGAAGTTATTTTCAAGCGCCAGATTAATGAATAACCCCGAAAGCGAGATACTGCCCAGTGAGATTAGGAGAATGATCAGCACAACTTTTTTAAGAATGGGTGAGCGAAACATCGCGAATCCCTCCAAATTTATAACCAACCCCAAAGACGGTCAGAATAAAGATTGGTTTTTCTGGCTCGGGCTCAACCTTCTGACGGAGATTTTTGATGTGGCTATCAATGGTGCGGTCATAGCCATCATAATTATATCCTTGAATCTCTTCCACAAGTTGTCCGCGATTAAAGACCTGCCCGGGTGTTTGAGCAAGAAATTTTAAAATTTTAAACTCGGTCGGGGTGAGATTAACTGGTTGATGAGCTAATTTGACTTCATGGTTGTTGATGTTAATCACCAGTTGTTGCTGATTAAATGAAAGTAAAGTAGTGATTACTGAAGGAGTAGTAATAGTAGTAGAGCTGATCCGGCGCAGATGGGCTTTGACTCGTGCTACTAACTCACGTGGGCTGAAAGGTTTGGTGAGATAGTCATCTGCTCCGATCTCCAGCCCGAAGATTTTTTCGTCCTCCGCAGTTTTCGCAGAAAGAATAATCACCGGAATGGTGGAAGTCTGACGAAGGGTTGCTAAGAGATCTTCGCCACTTAGTTCGGGAAGCATCAAGTCGAGAATAATTAGATCAGGCGGATTTTCTTTGATGGCGGTGATTCCTTTACTACCCGTTGCCGCAGTACTGACGGTGTAACCTTCTTTTTCTAAATATGCCTTAATGATCTGTTGGATCTTTAATTCATCTTCAATAACTAAAATATGCGCCATGAAATTCACCTCTCTTTATAAGATACCCTTTTTTTGAAACTAAGGCTAGAGGAGATTTTGAATCTGCACAAGATCTCCATAACTTCTGCAAGCTGACTCCATAAGTATAGTTTATGATAAGTTTAGAGTCAATCAGAGATGAGCAACAGCAGGGGGTGAAAGTAGATAAGGCAGTTTTTGGAGATGTTAAAATTTAAATTCAAAAAAATTGTAAAGGGGCGTATTCAAATGAAAAAATGGTTAGCAATTTCGATGGTTTCGGTAATGTTAGTTGGAACAGTGGCGTTTACTGCTTTGGGAAGTGGTTTTGGAATGTGTGGTGTAGGTGGTGGTAAAGCAGGGAAGGTGCAGGGACAGGGTAGAATGATGGGTGGACAGAGGATTTGTGCCGAATTAAAATTATCAGATGCACAACAGCAGAAGGTATTAGCACTGCGTCAGGAGATGGAGAAAGAGACCTTGCCGTTACGTCAACAGATGCAACAGAAACAGCTGGAGCTGAAGAAGTTATGGGAATCAGAAAAATTAGATCAGGGAGCAATTGAAAAATTGCAAAAAGAACTTGCCGGGCTCAGAGTAAAAATGGTGGAGAAGATGCGTGCTTTTGAGGTAAAGTTTAAAGCAGTCTTAACTCCGGAGCAACAGGCTCAACTGGAAAAATTAAAAGCTGATCGTACCGCCAATGCTGGTAAGAATGGTCGTGGTGGCAAAATGCGTGGTTACGGTCAAGGTCAAGGTCAAGGTCGAGGTCAAGGTGGGCAAGCTCAAGGCTGCATTGGTTGTCAATAATTAGTTTTTATAAAGAGAAATCGTAGCTTGTGGCTATGGTTTCTTTTTTTGTGTTGAGAATAAAACAGGAATAAATTAAGTTACTGCGGAATAGACATAATAGTTTATATCATAAAGAATCTGAGGATGAGTCTGTGAATAAAGAATTAGAGCTTTTATATGAGGGAGAAAAAATCGATCAACTTGGTTATCAAGGATTGAGAATAATTCAAGATCCTCAAAAATTCAAGTTTACTATGGATGCCTTTTTGTTAGCAGGATTTATTAAACCACAAGCAAAACAGCAAATTTTTGATCTGGGGACGGGTAGTGGCGTACTCCCACTACTACTGGCTGGGCAGGATCAAGTGAGTGAGGTCTGTGGCATTGAGCTGCAACCAGAATTGGTTGCTCTGGCACGGCGAAATGTCAGCTTGAATCATTTAGAAGCACAGGTGAGAATTATTGAGGGAGATCTGAAAGAATTGCCCTTGGAGCTCAAGTTGAACTCTTTTGACTATGTGATTAGCAATCCCCCGTTTTTTCCACTAGCTCAGGGAAGTCCTTCTTTAAATAAAGCATTAGCGCTGGCACGTTTTGAGATTGCCTGTAATATAGAGGAAGTGCTTCAAGCAGCGGTACGAATGGTACGCGGAAATGGTAGAGTAGCCCTAATCTTTCCAGCTGAGCGTTTGGGAGATTTGTTTACTGCTTTTAGTAAAACCAAGCTGGCTTTGGAGCGTTTGTGTCTGGTGCATCCGAAAGCAGATGCTCCAGCTAATCTGGTATTGGTTGAAGCACGTCCGGGCGGGAAGAGTAAGCTGAAAGTCTTGCCACCGTTGTTTGTTTATGACGAATCTGGCAATTATACCTTAGCGATGCAGCAGATTTTTCGGGGGCAACGATAATTTTTAAAATTAAGCCTAAAGTATTTTTTGAAGTGTCCGATATAAATAGTAGAAGCAAGGAAGCGTAGTACCGCCACGGATGGCGGTTTTAAAAATATTTGATTTTTGTTAGGCTGTTCTTTGATAAAGGACAGTCTTTGTTGCGTTTGCTCGCGAGTGATCATAGATTATTAATAATGAAAAGATTAATGCTTGTTCAAGAGGTGAGACAAGATGGAGTGTGGGATAGATCAGTTAGTTGGCTGGATTGATAAGATAACTACTACACAAGGAACAATACTTGGAAATGCTTTGAAGATTCAGGGAACAGTCTTTGGAAAGAAACGTGAAGTGCGGCGAGCCTTTTGTCAATATGATGAGCTGGCGGAGATTGCTGGTATTTTAATTTGTTATTTGCGAGAAGCAGTCGTTGATTGTAATTGTGATTGTGAATGTGATCATAAAAAAATAGCTCAAACAAATATTAAAGAAATTCTTGCTCAAACCGATAACTTAAAATAGAGGTATTAATGATATTTAATTTAAGGAAAATAATCTTTCAAGGAAGAGGGAGTATAATGGGAAAAAAGGTTTTAGTAGCTGATGATGCAACCGTAATTAGAGTAATGCTGAAGAATATTCTGGCGGAAGCTGGTTATGAGGTGGTTGGAGAAGCAGCTAATGGAGCTGAAGCAGTTAGTAAATATAAGGAACTTCATCCAGATCTGGTGACAATGGATATTACCATGCCGGAAATGGATGGAATTAATGCTTTGCGTAATATTCGTACCAATGACCCTAGTGCACGAGTTGTAATGTGTTCGGCAATGGGGCAGAAAAATTTAGTTTTGGAAGCTATTCAAGCTGGGGCGAAAAATTTTATTGTTAAACCCTTTGATCGGGATAAAGTATTGGAAGTCGTTGCTAAAGTGTTGGCATAAATCTATTTTACCGGGGTTAACGCAGTAAGATCTTAGCCCCGGTAACAATAAAAATAATTCCAGCTAATTTGTAGAGATTAAACGGGAGTGTTTGCATCCCGAAGAGTCCGAAATGGTCAATCAAGTAAGCGGTGATTAATTGTGCAGCAATAATTGCCGTAGTTGCCATGCCCACCCCTAATTTAGGAATACTTGCGACCACCCCGAAAATAATTAATACTCCGATTGGTCCTCCCAGCCATGCATACCACGGAGCACTTCCTGCCTTGCTAAAATCTCCATCCTTTACAAATATCCATACTATCCCAATGGTGATTGCTCCAATTATTTGTACACTTAAGGTAGAATCAATTTTTCCAATGGTTTTTCCAAGGAGACTATTAAGTGTGCCTTGGATTGCCATTAGAGCTCCTGCTAAAGCAGCGAGTAAAATTGGTAAAAGCTTAGTGCTTAGTTGCCACATTATTTTGCCTCCTTAAAACTCTCTTGATGATTATTTGCTTTTTTAGTGAAATGTATCCTATATATTTTCTGGTAAAAATCTTTCATTTTGTCAAGTGAAAATATCCAGCGTACTAAGGATTTTTCACGAAGATAAAATGAATTAGATTTTGGAAAATATATATATATTTTTGAAAAGATCTATGATTGTATTAGGAAAATGAAGGAGGAAACCTATATTACTAAATTGCTGCATAGACTGTAAGAGGGAAATTTTTAAGGAGCTGATCCTCTTGAACAGTCTGTTTGTGGCAACGATTATTGGATTATTCACCGGGCTTTCGGGAACTCTGCCAGGTGGTTTTTTTGTGTTACAACGCGAAAGTAAAAAAGTTGAGCAGAGTTGGTTATTAGGTTTCTCGGGTGGCATTATGATTGCAATTGTAATTTTTGATCTTTTGCCTGAGGCTTGCCATTTCGGAACTTTTTGGTCAGTGTTGTTAGGTGTAAGTTTGGGATTGGCTTTGGTAGAATATGCCGAACCGATTTTGCAGAGATTTTCTAATTATCGAGAACACGGTTATTCAAAATTCGCTCGTCTGGGAGTTTTATTGGGATTAGGAATTGGAGTACATAATTTTCCAGAAGGGGTAGCTCTGGGAACGGTTTATGCTGCAGAAATGGCAACTGGTAAATGGATGGGTTTAGCTTTGTTGATGGCACTTCATAATTTACCAGAAGGAATGGTAATGGCAGCGGCTTTTAAACTTGGAAAAGTAAAATCAAGAAAAATTATTTTTTTATTAATTTTGGTAGAGTTACCAATGGGAATTGGAGCGGGAATTGGAGCATTTTTGGGTCAGTTATCTGCATGGATGATCTCTTGGTCCTTAGCTTTTGCGGCAGGAGCAATGTTTATTTTGGTAATAAAAGAGTTGCTTCCACTAGCAAAAAAACTGGCAGGCTTTTTCTGGGTAGGGATTGGGCTAGCATGTGGATGTTTATGCGGTATCTTATTGGTGATGATTTTATAAAAAATTTGTCAGAGAAATTTAAAATATAAATATTAAAAATAGTGCTACTAACCCCTGTTAAGCCAATTAAATAGAGGGTTTTTTTATTTCCCAAGGTATGAGTAAGGAAAAAAAAGTAAAATTTTATAAAAAAATTCCAATATTAGGCAGGAAAAAATAGTCGTTTGTAGAAAGTATTGGTAATTAGATTGGAAATATATAGGAGGTGAATGCGAATTTAGGGGGATTGAAGACACATATTGAGTTTTTTGTTCGAGAATCATCATGATGAGGAGGAAGTATCTTGAAAAGTAATCCCAAAAAAAATTTTTCTAAAGTTGGTTTGATAACGGTGCTAAGTTCTATCGCAATTGCCGGAATTGTTGGAACAACTATTTATGCTTGCCATCCAAGACCAAGTTGTAATCCGCCAAGACCAAGTTATAATCCACCGGTACCAAGCTGTAATCCACCGAGACCAAGTTATAATCCACCGATACCAAGCTGTAATCCACCGAGACCAAGTTGTCCGATACCAAGTTGTAAACCCCCAATACCGAGTTGTCCAATACCAAGCGTTAAGCCACCGATACCAAGCTGTCCGGTGCCAAGTTGTAAACCACCGAGACCAAGTTGTCCGGTAC
>JBFYZC010000023.1:0-3452 GCA_041309705.1 Bacillota bacterium
CAGAAACTGACTAGCAAGATCAAGAAAATAATTTTAAATTTCATTGCTAACATCTCCTTTTTTAATTTTTTTAAGTAAAAATTTGTCCTCCTTTTGGTTTTGTTTTTAATTGTATGTATTATTTTATTGTTGGTATTTTTATTATAACAAAAAAAATTGAATTTTAAAAGGACAAAAAATTATCACTAAGATTGATTTAGATTGTTTATTCAATACTAATTTTCTATTGCGACAGTTTTTGAAGGTTTTTACCGTGATAGTTTGTATATTTCAAAAACAGTTATTGACTTCAACCTCTTTTTTATATACAATTAAATAAATACTTTGCAGTAAAGATCTTTTAGTGTACCGAGTGAAAATATCTATATATTTTCCAAGAGATCTCTTATTTTATTGAGTGAAAATATTTAGCGCACTAAGGATTTTTTAAAAATGTCTGATCTGAGATTGAATCTTATCGAGCGTGGATAAGGCTTTAAATAAAGGGGCTGAAAAGGGGCTGATTAAATGATCATTGTAACTAATAGTGATATTTCTGAGCAACAATGGGAAAATCTCTGTCATCAGCTTGAAGAATGGGGATTCCAATTGCATATTATTCAAGGGGTAGAAAAGAAAGTAATTGGAGCAGTAGGTGACAAACGAAAAGTTGATTTTCATTATCTAGAGAGTATTGCAGGAGTGGAGAAGGTAATTCCAATTTTGAGCCCCTATAAACTGGCGTCAAAAGAAGGAAGACCAGAAGGAAGTATAGTATCAGTAGGTAACTTGCGTTTTGGTGGGGGTTATTTTGGGGTAATTGCCGGACCATGTGCGGTCGAGAGCGAAGAACAGCTATTAGAGACGGCACACGGAATAAAAGCAGCTGGTGCTGGTGGTCTGCGTGGCGGAGCTTTCAAACCCAGAACTTCACCATATAGTTTTCAAGGATTGCAAGAAGAAGGGCTAAATCTTTTAACTAAGGCAAGAGAGCAGACTGGTTTACCAGTAATTACTGAATTGATGAATCTCACTGAGTTAGAGTTAGTTGCAGAGATGTCAGATATTATTCAAATTGGGGCGCGTAATATGCAAAATTTCGGACTGTTGAAAGCGGTAGGACGACAGTCAAAACCAGTACTTTTGAAACGTGGGATTGCGGCAACCATTGAAGAATGGTTGATGGCGGCTGAATATATTATGTCTGAAGGAAATAGTCAGGTGATTCTTTGTGAGCGCGGGATTCGGACTTTTGAGACGGCAACACGAAATACGCTTGATTTAGCAGCGGTTTCTTTGGCAAAAGAATTATCTCATTTACCAGTGGTAGTTGATCCCAGTCATGCTACAGGCAAGCGGCGTTTGGTACTGCCAATGGCGAAAGCCGCAGTGGTCGCTGGAGCAGATGGCTTATTGATTGAAGTACACCCCAATCCTGCTACTGCTTTGAGCGATGGGGAGCAATCACTGAATTTAAAAGAATTTGACCTTTTAATGCAGAATTTACGTCCGTTACTTGATTTAGAAGGTAAGAAATTTGCTTAAGTTTAATTGTGAAAAAATGTTAATTTTTTGAGTTCTGGATTACTTGTTTTTTGAAAGAAATAATGCTATACTAAATTTGGCCTCCCTGTTTTGGGAGGTTTTTTTATCAAAATTGGTTCTTTAAATAAGGAGGGGATTTGCTATTTGGGAAGAATTAGTAATTAATACTGAAAATAAAAACCAATTAATCGATGTGACCAAAATGGTGAAAAAAGTAATTGTTAATAGTGGTATTAAAGATGGTATATGCTATTTATATGTACCACATACTACTGCAGGGATTACAATTAATGAAAATACTGATCCAAATGTAGTTCGAGATATTTTAGTAACTTTAGAAAAATTAATTCCCCAAAATGGCGAATATCTTCATGCTGAAGGAAATTCTGATGCACATGTGAAAGCTTCATTGATGGGTCTGTCCTGTACACTACCTGTAATTAATGGACGATTGTCGCTTGGCATCTGGCAAGGAATTTATTTTACGGAATTTGATGGACCAAGACAGAGACGTTTGAAAATTTTAGTCCGCTAAAGTATATTAATGATTTTTAAGAGGTGAATAAATTGCCAGAGCAATCGCATGAGTTCGTTCGTAAGTATAATCGAGTTACCACAAAGTCGATTATTGTTTCTTTAAGTGATAAAGTTGATGCTGAACCAATTACAGGATTTTTGAGAGACATTAGTGAAGGTGGAATGCGAATTCAAAAACTTTCCAGTAAACATCAAATGGAATTAAAAGATTATTATTGTCATTTCTTCTTACCAGAGTTGGGCAAGGTAGAAGCATTGGTGAAAGTACTTGGTTACGGTGATAGTAATGGTCTTTTTGGGGATCGTTATGTGCGAATGCGTTTTGTTGGGATGAGCACAGAATCAGAACAGAAAATACGTATTTTTATTCTTAGCCAAAGTATAGATTGATTTTTTAAAATTTTAAAAACGACCTTCTGGTCGTTTGATTTTTAGAAATTATTGTGTTGTTTTCCAGAAGAAATTATACTATTTTCCATTTTTTAAAAGGAATTCAGTTCTTGAATGTGGAATCAAATAAAGTAGTACATTTATACTGAAAGTGATGATTAAGTTGAGTCATTTTAAAAGTACTAGCAAACTGATGACCTTGATTTTTTTAATATTTGGTTTTATCTTTGGCTCAATAATTGGTCAAGTTTTGCAACCATTCTTTCCTTTTCTTACCAAAAATGCAATTGCTTCACTAACCCCGCAAACCTTACAATTAACCGACTTCTTTTCAATGACCTTTGGAATTAGGATTAGTTTAAATTTGGCAAATATTTTGGGAATGGCGATTGCTTTTTGGGGCAGTCGTCGTTGGTGAATATAATGGAAAAAAAATTAATTCTTGCTTCGGCTTCGCCACGGCGGGCAGTTATCTTAGACCAGCTTGGGCTGGATTATTTAATTAAACCTAGTAATATCTTGGAGAATTTTTCAGAAAGACCAACTAATCCTGCTTTATTAGTAAAAGAATTGGCACTTACGAAAGCTAAATACGTTAGTAATGATGAAACCAATGGTTTAGTGATTGGTGCAGATACAGTAGTAGCATTAGACGGAGTTATTTTAGAGAAGCCTGCTGATACAGATGAAGCAATTGCGATGCTGTCTAAGTTAAGCGGAAAGCAACATTCAGTTTTTACAGGTCTAGCAATTGTAGATACTACTACAGGTAGTAGTAAAGTGGTTTATGAAGAAACACAAGTCTCTTTTCGCACTTTACTACCCGAGGTAATTGCAGCATATGTTGCTACAGGTGAGCCTTTGGATAAAGCCGGATCTTATGCAATTCAAGGGAAGGGAGCTGCTTTGGTAAGAAAAATTAATGGTTGCTACTTTAATGTCGTTGGACTACCAATTGTAAAATTGATTGACTTGTTAGAAGAATTTGGAGTCTCAATATG
>JBFYZC010000024.1:0-5781 GCA_041309705.1 Bacillota bacterium
CATATGAAACAGTTCCCCCAATAAAGAAACCATTACTAAATAAATAGCTACCATTAAAGGCTATAAAATCATTATTGCCTACGAAATCATTATTTATATTTAAATATTTAAGATCAAAAAAAGTTTGTTCATTCCAATATAGTTCTGAGTTAACATTTAAAACAGAGTCAAATTTTGTAATAGCCCCAGTTAAATATGGTTCTTGAGTTTCAATGGTATACCAAGTATCAGCAGTAGTATCATCTTTACCAAATGGATGCACTGCAGCAAAACTAGCTGTACAAGTGGAGAGTAACATCGTTGCTCCGAGAATTAAAGATAAATGTTTTTTCAAACGGCGACACTCCTTTAAAAATGAATTATTTATAGATGTATAAAATTTAGCTTAATGTTAAAAATTATAACTTAATTAATAAAATTTTGCAAGAGATAAAAGCGAAATAATTTGTTAAATAAATAATAAAAAAACCCCTGTGAGAACAGGAATTTAAGTTGATAGAACCGTAACTTACTTAGAGAGCTATTCACTAGTAACAATTCAAAGGTTGAATTTAAATGGTTTGAGGTCGTTTTAAAGAAAATCCCCTAAACATTATGGTTCAGGGGGTTAAATTATTAATATTACATTTGACGAAGAATTATCTTGTCAACGGTTAATTGAGAAATTGCAAAATGCCATAGACGAAATTCCATTCTATGTCCAGCGGCTGGATATATAAATTCTATATTAAATGATTGGTAATTGTTTGGGTATTGAAACCAAGTTCTCTTAATATGTAGTTCTGCTAATCTTTTTTGATTAGCATCATAATCAGAGACTTCAATTTTACCTACATATGCTCCATCAGCGCTGTTATTATCTACTTTAAGTATAAACTCTACTTGATACCGACTTCCGGGATTCAAATCTGCTACATAAGGTCCATAGAGCATAAAACCTTGACCACTATAAACATCTGCACACCAAGCATTCCCTACAGAATAACCAACTTGATGTCCCATTATTGTGGATTCTGCTTCATACGTGCGTGTTAATCCAAATACATCTTGTTTTCCGTTAGATAAATCTATATTTGTTTGAGCAAAAACTTGAGTTGTCAAAAGTAATGAGACCCCAAAGATTAAACTGAGCTTTTTTAATAATTTTTTCATCTGAACAATCCTCCTAAACTAAATATTTAATGCTTGATATGTACTACATTGTATATTGTATACCGCATATTGAATTTTGTCAATAATATAAAATATTTTAAAAATAAATTATTTTATAATTATAAAAAATTAAGTCTGCCAAGCCAAGATCTTTTCAAGAAAAAAAGATAACTAAAATAGGAGGGACGCATCCCTCCTATTTGCTATAAAATTTATTTTTGAATTTTAGTGAAATCTTTCATAAGCTAGGCATAATTTAGTAGATTCCTCTGCAGTACTTAGTCCAAGCTTCATCACTAGTTTGCTATCACGCGAGAGAAGATATTTTCCTTTCAGATAGAGATAATCATCACTATTGATTTCTAATCCTACACCAAACTGTTCAATTAGATACATCCCACTAAAGGCATAGATATTGTTAGTGCCAATCATTCCGTCAAAGATAAAATCTTTTAATGGTGTCCAAGTGGCTCCAACCGTCAAGTCAAGGTCATTACCATCGGCATCAAGATCAAGCCCTGCTACGAGTTCAGGGAGTAGTTTTAAGCGTCCTTGGAGATCTAAATAAAGGGCATGATCTTCTTGAATCGGGATCTTAAATTCACCACTGATCTTTCCATTTTGGAAGAGATATAAGCCGTCAAGATCGATATCTAGCAGAGCAATTTCATCATTAACATCATTGGCAATATCTAGACTAAACGCCAGATAACCCTGGTCAAATCCATAACGGTATCCAGGCCATAGTGTCCAATTGAGAATGCCATCAATATTTTCTGTTTTAGTATAATCTAGGTATGCGCCAGCGAAGAATCCTAGATTGGTTAAGTAACTGGCTTTGAGTTTAAATTCGTTTGAAGTGTCAGTACTAATAAACTCTGCCCCTAAGTAAGTCTGGTCATTTTGATAAAATTCACCACCAAGAAGTGTGCTGCCTTCTTGAACCATTAAATGTCCTTCTAGATAAGCAGGGTGTGGTTCAATACTGTACCAAGTATCAGTAGTAGCATATTCATTGTCATCAAAACGATGTACCGCACCAAAAGCAGAGGTGCAACTAACAAAGACTAAAGAAAGACCTAGGAGAAGGGAAAAATGTTTTTTCATTTAGATAACGCTCCTTTTTTATTAAAGTAAAAATTGGTTCTAGCTTTGATTAGGAATATTATAACATAATTTACTATATATCACAAAATAAATTTTGCTGGGTAAAATGGATATAAATGCAAAAGGGAGATTTGTTTGGTTGATTTTGATAAACCAAACTTTAGAGCAGTTGATGATGTTCGCAAAAAGGATTTATAAGTTAATTTGTATGACATATTCCGGAAATTACTTGACATTTAATTGTGATAAATTTATAATAGAAATAATCAGAATATCAATGAAACGCAATGATCAGGAAGAGTAGCAAAAAATTTGGTTTAAGAGAGCTGACGGGAGCTGCAAGTCAGTACCATTTTTCTGTGAATCCACCTGGGAGCGGGTTGCTGAAATAGCAGTAGGTAATCACGGTTGGTCTCGTTAACGACTATGAGATTTTGAGCAGTAGTTTTTGTGATGCTCAAAAAGTAGGGTGGTACCACGGCCTTTCGTCCCTAAATGACGAAGGGCTTTTTGTTTTGTTTTCATAAAGATAATTAAAATATAAAGAAAGAAGGTAAAGCAAATGATGAAAGTATTAGTAAGTGATCCGATTACTCCGGCAGGAATTGAGCTTTTTAAAGAGGCAGGCTTTGAGGTAGAAGTGAAGACCGATCATACGAAAGAAGAATTACTGGCGAAGATTAAAAATTATGACGCTTTAATTGTGCGTAGTCAAACCAAAGTAACTGCAGAGATCATTGAAGCAGCTGATAATTTGAAGGTAATCGGTCGTGCTGGCGTAGGCGTTGATAATGTTGATGTTCCTGCAGCAACCCGTAAAGGGATTATTGTTTTGAATGCTCCAGATGGTAATACCATCTCGACTGCGGAACATAGTATTGCGATGTTGATGGCATTAGCACGTCATATTCCTGAAGCACATGCTTCAATGAAAGCCGGAGCTTGGGATCGCAAAAAATTTACTGGTGTCGAATTAAACGGAAAGAATTTAGGAATTGTGGGCATGGGACGCATTGGAACCGAGGTTGCTAAACGGATGCAAGCAATGGGAATGACTATCTATGCTTATGACCCGTTTTTCACTGAGGAAAAGGCAGCGGCATTGGGAGTCAAATTGGCAACAATTGAGGATATTATTACCAATGCTGATTTTATTACGGTGCATACTCCTTTAACTGCGGAGACTAAAGGACTTTTTGGCAAAGCAGAGTTTGCGCGGATGAAGAAAGGGGTTCGTCTCGTCAACTGTGCACGTGGTGGGATCTATGATGAGGTTGCTCTGGCAGAGGCAATCAAAGCAGGTCAAGTTGCCGGCGCGGCAATTGATGTTTATCCTACCGAGCCCCCAACCGATCGTACTTTAATTGAACTACCACAGGTAGTGGCTACCCCACATCTAGGGGCTTCAACAATCGAGGCACAGGAAAATGTGGCAGTTGATGTGGCGATTGAAGTGATTAAAATTTTAAAAGGTGAGTCTTTCCGTAACGCAGTTAATCTACCACCTCTTCGGGCAGAAGTACGTACCGCAATTCAACCGTATTTCGGCATTATGGAAGTGTTGGGTAAATGTGCTGGACAACTGGCACTAGCTCGAATTAATAAATTGGAAGTTGGTTACTTGGGTGAGGTTGCTAAATTAGAAACATCGTATCTTTCGTTGCTGTTTACTAAGGGATTACTACAGGCAAGTTTAGGCGATGAAGTTAATCAGGTTAATGCCTTACACCTTGCGAATGAACGCGGCTTGAAAGTAAATGAGTATAAACGTCAGGATTATAGTGGTTATGCCAGTTTGATTAAAATAACAATTCATACTGAGCAAGGAACACATACCGTGAGTGGTACAGTGATTGAACAGGAAGAAGCACGTCTGGTAGAGGTAGAGGGCTATAATTTGGAAGTTGGAACAGCTGCTAATATGTTGCTGATTGATCATAATGATGAACCAGGCGTAATTGGTGAAGTAGGCACAATTCTCGGACAATTAGGAATTAATATTGCTGCAATGCGAGTGGGGCGTAAACAACAAGGTGGTAATGCCTTGATGGTCTTAAATATTGATACTGCAGCCTCGGCAAATGTCATTAACAGCTTGGAAAAAGCTAAAAATGTTACTAAAGCACGTGCACTAAATCTCTAAAAACCACACCTTTTGCAGGAGAACTTCATAAAATGAAGCAAAAGATAGGTAAAGAAGGACTATTTTGCTTAGATATATAGAGTTCACAAAGTGTATTCTATATAGAACCTTGAAGGAGGGAGTAGACAATGAATCATGAGCATCCTCTCCAAACCCTCCGGATGATGGTTCGACAGGAATGGCTGGTGGAGACGATCACCATGCTGGGAAGTGGTTATATCACTCACTTAGCATATCCTGATGAGGTGATTCAACCAGAAATCCTGCAAAAGGTAAAGAATCGGACTTTGAGCCCGGGGATTATGGGGGAAATTGTCTATCAAACAAAGAGTGGCTTGCGTCGTATAGCTTTGGTTGAAGTCTTTGGCATCAATGATTTTGAGAGTTTTGTTCGTTTTGACTTACGTTTGCTTGAAGTTGGACCATTTGTGAGAATTTTTGGAGAAATTGTAGGGGAATCAGACTATAGTTGTTATCTGGTTAATAATAAGTAGCATATTTATACAGCAAAAAATCCGGAATTTTTTCCGGATTTTTTGTGTCTCAAATTAATACTTAAAGAAGACATGTCCGCCGATAACTGTAGTAACTGGATGTGAACGTACCCATTGATTACTGGTCTTGGCTGGATTATAAAATCCGGTCGCGCCATAGGTTGGATCCCAGCCAGTTAATGCTGCCTGAACTGCTTGATAAGCAGATTGACTGGCGGGAAGATTGATTCGTCCATCCAGAACCGGACTATACTGATATCGTCCCGACTCTACTTGATAGACAATACCTGGAATTGTATTAGGATACCGTGAACTACTTAAACGATTCAAAATTGTTGCGGCTACTGCAACTTGTCCTTCAAATGATTCTGAACCAGCCTCAGCAGTAACCAGTCGTGCAAAGAGATTAATATCACTTTGACTGAGATTTGAACTATTGGTACTACTGTTAGAAATGGCATTAGTCTTAGGGATCTTGACTACTTTTCCAGGATAAAGCGGTGTATTTGCGGTTGCTTGGTTTGATGATAGTAGAGTATCTAATGAAACGCCATATTTTTTTGCAATCAGATACCAACTATCTCCATTTTTAACGTTATAGTTACTTAGATTTTGATTAGAGGACGCAGTACTAGAAGACGTAGGAATTCTTAAAGTCTGGCCAACCCAAAGATTTCCACTAACTTGATTAGCCTGACGTAGACTTTCAAGTGTGACCCCAAATTTTTGCGCAATCAAATAAAGTGAATCACCATTTTTGACAGTATAGGTATTTGTGAAAGTAGAGCTCTGGGTATTTGTAGTAATTGTTAAAGCTTGTCCTGGATAAAGTGAGCTTGAAACCAGTCGATTGGTTTGTTGTAAATTGTTAATGGTGGTGCTATA
>JBFYZC010000025.1:0-3782 GCA_041309705.1 Bacillota bacterium
GTCTGGCTCTATGTCGCCACCAAGAATATGGACTATATTAATCATATTACTTCAACTACACCAGATGGACTCTATAATGGTTACATGAAAAAGATCATTTCTACTACTGCTAATACCTGGCAGAATATCTGGGTACATTGCTGGGATTCAGTCTGGGGTGGCACTTTTGTGGAACTAGCTAAACTATTCCCGGAGAACGAACAGTTTAACTATTTTGCACGCTGGAACCTGGAGTACTGGTCCGGTGGGAAGATTCCACATCAAGATCCAAGAGATATTACCATTATTAAACCTTCACCAGCTGGTTATGCAATGCTTAATACCTGGGGTTCAGCCCGTTACAACTGTGCCGCACAATTGTGTGCCTTGGTTTATCAGAAAAATTATCCCGAACGGATGCAGTTTGCTGATTGGGCAAAAAGCCAGATTGACTATCTCTTAGGTAATAATCCCATGGGTTACTCCTACGTGGTCGGATATGGCGAGAAGAGTGCGATGCATCCACACCATCGTGCTGCCCATGGTTCAACCACTAATAGTACCTTAAACCCAACCACGCATCGGCATATGCTCTGGGGCGCACTGGTTGGTGGACCAGATGGTAATGACGTTCATAAAGATGATACCTCCGATTATGCTTATAACGAAGTCGCAATTGATTACAATGCCGGTCTGGTCGGAGCATTAGCAGGACATTATCTCTTATACGGCAAAGGTCAGACAGCACTTGATAATTTCCCGGTTAAAGAAGCAGCGATCACAGAATTTTTCATGGAAGCTCGTTTGGAACAAGAGAGCAAAGAAAGAACTCAATTGACAATTACTATGCACAATGATTCGATTCATGCACCGCGCTATGAAACTGGAATGAGCTGCCGATATTTCTTTAATATTCAAGAGATGTTAGATGCAGGTCAAACCATCGCCGATCTCAAAATTGAAGTCTTCTATGATGAAAATAAGACCTGTTTTGGTGGACCTGCTAAGGTTAGTGCCCCAATTGCTTGGGATAACAAGGGAACCTACTATATTGAGTTTGATTGGTCAGGCTATAATATCTACGGTAAACGGGAGCTGCAATTTGCGATGAGTGCGAAGCAAGATGCCAATTGGCAGAGTCACTGGGATCCTACCAATGACTGGAGCAGACAAGGAATCGAAAAAGGCAATAAAGTTACTCAGTACATTCCATTCTATTTGAATGGCGAGAAGATTTTCGGTGAAGAACCTTTGAAATAATTGCCATATATTTTCCGAAAGATCTTTACTGGAAAATATCAAGAGACACATGATTGACAGTTGTGTGTCTCTACTAAAAATTAGTGAGGAAGGGAATTGAAATGCTTAAGAAAAGAATTGGCTTATTATCAAGCTTGCTGGCACTTACGCTTAGTTTAACGGGCAGCCTGCTTTATGCCGCCCCAACCGTTGATCCCACTACCTGTGATGACTATCTGCATACTTCGGGCAGGCAGATTCTTGATGCTAATGGGAAAGAAGTCTTTTTAACCGGAATTGCCTGGTTTGGTTTTGAGACGTCTAACTGCACCTATCATGGTCTTTGGGCGCAGAACATGGAGTATATTTTAGATACGATTGCTAATCAAGGGTTTAATTTAATGCGTGTCCCCATTTCAGTGCAATTGGTGAATGAGTGGCGTCAGGGGAGATATCCAGCCACCACCACAATTAGTCTTGATTATAATCCAAACTTAGCGGGTAAAAATAGTCTGGAAGTACTGGATTACTCAATTGCCTATTGTAAAAAGATTGGTCTCAAAATAATGCTGGATATGCACCGGATCAACCATAATGCCCAATCACCTTTGTGGTATGAAGAACATTACACCGCAGAGGATTTTGAGAAATCATGGCAATGGCTCACCGAACATTTTAAGAATGATGACACCGTAATTGCAATGGATGTCTTTAATGAACCACATGGCAAGACTTATTTTGATGGTGACCAAGCAGCGATCTGGGACAACTCAACTTCCCCAAATAACTGGAAGTATGAAGTAGAAAAATTGTCCAAAATGATTTTGGAGATCAATCCGAATCTCTTAATTATGGTTGAAGGGATTGAGTCCTATCCCAAACCAGGTTATAACTATCAAGACAAAGATAAAGATCATTACTATGGGAACTGGTGGGGTGGTAACTTACGCGGAGTAGCTGATTATCCAATTAATCTTGGCGTTAATCAGAATAAACTGGTTTATGCCCCGCATGATTACGGTCCATCGGTCTTTAATCAAGCCTGGTTCTATGCTGGTTTTAATAAAGAAACGCTGTATAAAGATGTTTGGTATGATAACTGGTTCTTCATTTATGATAAGCAGATTGCGCCATTGTTAATTGGTGAATGGGGCGGCAAGATGGACGGTGGCGACAACGAGAAATGGATGACTTCACTCGCAAGTTTGATTGATGAACACCGCCTGAATCATACTTTCTGGTGTATCAATCCAAACTCTGGTGATACCAAAGGAATCTTAAATGATGATTGGACAACCATTGATACTGTAAAATATAACGCGATTAAATCAACGCTGTGGCAGGATGAGA
Organism: Bacillota bacterium; assembly: GCA_041309705.1. Taxonomy (GTDB): domain Bacteria; phylum Bacillota; class UBA4882; order UBA8346; family UBA8346; genus JBFYZC01. The sequence continues at coordinate 2,569 of JBFYZC010000025.1, forward strand.
CGGCGACTTTTATTGGACTAGATCACCAAGTGCCACTAGGGGCTAATGGTACCAATGTTTCAGAGTACTATGGTCTGGGTGGTGCAACTGTAAGACCGGCGAATGTTAGTTTTGACAAAATGCCCGAGCTGCAAGCAGATCTAACTGTTACTTATAAAGCAAGTGGCAAAACCTTGAAATCAATCACGAATGGCACAACGGTTTTAAGAAGTGGTACTGACTATACCGTAGCAAGTGACAAGGTAACCTTGAAGAAGAGTTACTTAGCTACTCTGCCTTTGGGTTTGGCAGAGTTAACCTTGAATTTTGATGAGACAACTCAAGCAATTTTAAAGGTTAAAGTGGTTGACTCTCGTATCTGGGATGGTAAATTAAAATTACAAATGTTTAATATTGGCACGAATTCTTCCAGTGGTAATATTAGTCCTAAATTTAAACTTTCCAATGTCGGCAGTACTTCTCTTAATCTCTCCAAAGTGAAACTGCGCTACTACTATACAATTGATGGCGAGAAAGTACAAAATTTCTGGTGTGACTGGTCAACTGTGACTGGCATCAATGTGACTGGTTCATTTGTGAAAATGGCTACTCCTAAAAATGGGGCAGACTATTATCTGGAGATCGGGTTCACTAGTGCTGCGGGAGTTTTAGCACCTGGTAAGAGTATTGAGGTTCAAACGAGATTTGCCAAAGCAGATTGGAGTAACTATCAGCAGACCGGGGATTATTCTTTCTTGACAACTGCTAGCAACTATGTTGATTCAGACAAAGTAACAGTTTATGTTGATAACACTCTCTTCTGTGGGATTGAACCGTAACTGGAGGCTGGAGGCAGGAAGCTAGAGGCGTGAATAATTTAGGATTGACCTGTAGAGACGCACCGTGGTGCGTCTCTATGAGAATACGAAGACCATCTATTTAGATGCTGGAAGTAGGCGTGAAGGTCGATGTAGGGACAGGTCGCGACCTGTCTCTACATCGACTGCGGATACATCTCCCCCGTTCTGGAGGCTGGAAGGGGATGCACTCCCCCTATGCTTCGCATTTTCCCCCTCGTCAGGGATACACTCCCCCTATGCTTCGCATTTTCCCCCTCGGAGAGGGGGATATGGAGTGGGAGAGGGTGGGAGAGTGGTGCTGGTGGAGTTGATAGCTGGGTTATTTGATGTAGCACGTAGGGGCCACCCCCTGTGGGTGCCCTGCATTTACGTAGA
>JBFYZC010000026.1:0-6343 GCA_041309705.1 Bacillota bacterium
CGACTATTCCGCCAGCAGTTGAGTATAGTTTAACTGAAAAAGGAGAGGATCTCAGTAAAATTATCGAACAGATGAGAATCTGGGGTGAGCAATGGACTTGAGATCCTGTAGTTTTAAAATAGCATAAAATGTTTTTTAGATTAAGGCTGTTTGATTGAATAGTCTTAATTTTTTTGTATAATCAAGGGTCAAATTCAGCAGAATAAAGAATAAGTGAAATAAAATTTTGAGAAGGTAGGGATAGTTATGCAAAATCTGATCTCCGCGTCATTGTCCCCTGAGACGAAGGATGAGATTACTCAGAAATTAGCTGAGATTAAGAGCAAATTAAATTTCTTACTGACTTTACAACCTGATGAAATTCAAGGGCTGATGAAAGCAGGGAATACTTATGCACCTTTTGTGGAGCAAGCATATCAGGTGGTGAATACTCATCCAGAGATTCTGCCACCTGTTTTTGAGCTTCAGGAATTCAAGCAAGACTATCACTTACTCAAAGATTTGAATGGAATTTCTGATCAGATCAATCAATTATCTGAAAGTATAACCAATACAATGTTTGCCTTACGCAGTGATACAATGGTTGAAGCTTTAGAGGTTTATACTGCGGTAAAACAGAATCGCGATAAAGTTCCGGGATTGAATGTGGTTGCCGAAGAAATGAGTCAATTCTTTAAAAAGACACGTAAGAAGCGGGAGGCTGGAAGCTAGAATTACTCCCACTGATCTAGAGGCTGGATGCTGGAAGCTGGAGACTGGAATTACTCCCCCTATGCTTCGCATTTTCCCCCTCAGTGAGGGGGATTGGCTTGGAGCTAGGAGGAAGCTTAGTTGCCAACATATCTACACGCTGCTGCTAGTCGCCTCTTTCAAATTAGCCACGTAAATACTAGCTACCAACTCCACCCATTACTTCCGCACCTGCTCCCAACCCATATCCCCCTGTCGAGGGGGAAAAGCGAAGCTAGGGGGAGTGGGGAGTGCATCTAGCGTCCAGCCTCTAGCTTCTAGAATGAGGTACTCCGAAGTACCACCAAGGTACTCTGAAGTGTCTCCAAGGTACTCCGAAGTACCACCAAGGTACTCTGAAGTGTCTTTGAGGTAGTCCGAAGTACCACCAAGGTACTCCGAAGTACCACCAAGGTACTCCGAAGTGTCTCTGAGGTACTCTGAAGTACCACCAAGGTACTCTGAAGTACCACCAAAGTACTCGGGAGTGTCTCCGAGATACTTGGGAGTGTCTCCAAGGTACTTTAGACTGTCTTTTAAGCACTCGCATCCCATATCGCCCATCTCACATCCACGAGGAGGGTCAATGTGACCAGAAAGCATCAGTTATTTAGAGAGATCAAACGTTATGTATTTCTTTTTTTTGGTGCCATTTTGACTGCCGTAGGTTTGGAGATCTTCTTAATTCCAAATCAGGTGATCGATGGCGGGATTGTTGGCATCTCGATTATCATCAGCTATTTAAGTAAGATTCCCTTGGGAGTCTTTATTCTGCTTTTAAATCTCCCGTTTCTTTTCTTTGGGTACAAACAGATCGGGAAGACTTTTGTGTTCTCTTCTTTATTCTCAATCACTTCACTCTCGGTTTGGGTTTCGGTGCTACATGGAATTCCCGAATTCACCAGAGACATTCTGCTCGCCTCAGTATTTGGTGGCATCATCCTCGGAATTGGAGTGGGCACGATCATTCGTTATGGTGGTTCATTGGATGGGACGGAGATTGTCGCCATCATTATTAATAAGCAGACCGCTTTTTCAGTCGGTGAGATGGTGATGTTTTTTAATATTTTTATCTTAAGCAGCGCGGGTTTTGTTTTTGGTTGGGATAAGGCAATGTATTCATTGATCGCATATTTTATTGCCTTTCAGATGATTGATATTGTGATTGAGGGTTTGGATGAAGCCAAGGCAGTGCTGATCATCTCTAATCAGGGAGAGGAGATTGCGGATGCGATTATGGCGCGTCTCGGTCGTGGAGTCACTTTTTTGGAAGGTAAGGGTGGTTTCTCCAAGAACTCGAAGCTGATTCTTTATTCGGTGGTGACTCGTTTAGAAGTTGCTAAATTAAAATCAATTATTCATGATAAAGATGAGAATGCTTTTGTGACGATTAATGATGTCTCGGATCTTATGGGTGGTAAACATAAGAAACGTGATATTCACTAAAAAATTTCAAATAAAATTGTATATCTGAATCATTTTCTGCCAAAACTGATGCTGTGAGTGAGATTTGGGAGGATGATACTAATGATTCGTGATTTTTTGGTAAAAATGTTACTGGCGGCATTAATTTTGCTCTTTTTATCATTAAAATTTGTCGATGTAACCGTCGGTGAGAATATTACGGAATCTCCATTAGAAAACGGTTGGAAGGCAATTGGATTGCCAATTAAACAAGTTGAGACTCAGACCTGGATTGCAGTGAATCAAGAGTGGTATGGGGTCTCTGAATTAAAAATTTTGGGTGAAAAGATTATTGGAAAATTAGGTGTCAAATTACAGAGTCCAATGAATACTGGAACGGAGCATAATTTCTCCTTTGTTTCATTTGAAGGGCGTCAAAGTGATGGGACAGTAGTTCTGGTGACATTGCAATCGTCCAATAATAATGCGATTTATGAAACACAACTAGGAGTAAGTACTAGTTATGCTCTGAATGATCTGGGGTATCTACCAAATTACTTGAAGAAATTAACTGGGAAGATTAATGCTTTGGGGCGGATTGGCACAGAGAGGAATGATAATCGGCCACATATTTTACTGCAAGGTGAGTATCATGGCAAATTATCTCGGGCAATGATTCGTGAATTATCCGGGAAGACTTTTCAAAGGCTAAACGCAAATCTGGTTGCCGCAGGGTTTGAAAGTGGTACGAGTATGCATCGGGGCTATTCGCCACTAATTCAGGAGACGGTGGAGTATGAGATGAAAAAGATCAATATTGAGTTCTGCACCAGATATGATGCAGCACGTAATATTACCGAGATCTTGCTCGCTACGCCCAATCTGGCAGATGGATTTTGAGATGAAAGAAAATCTTAAAGAGCAGTAGGGGAAGACGCTACTGCTTTTAATTTTGAAATTTGAAAATAAGATTAAAATTTTTTTGAATTGAAGAAATCTTGGTCTTCGTTCCCAGCTGTGTTATAATAAGATTAAACTTGGAGAAAATTGAAGTGTAGTATTATTAAGATTTTGTTTCGCTTGATATAATAAAAAATCTTTCTTGTAAAGTATATAAAATGGAGTTGATTTGATGTTATTGGTTTTTGACATTGGGAATACCCAGATTGTAGTGGGTGTCTTTGATGATGGTGGCTGGCTAGTATCAGACTGGCGTTTGGCAACGGATCGCCAGAAGACGGTTGATGAATATGGGATGATGATGAAGAATCTCTTTTTAGATCGTAAGCTGGATTACACGAAAGTTAGTGGGGCGATTATCTCCAGTGTGGTGCCACCATTAACTAATTCAATCGTGCAGATGACTGAGAATTATTTTAAGGTAACTCCGTTAGTGGTGGGTCCGGGGATTAAGACCGGACTGGCAATTAAATATGAGAATCCACGTGAAGTGGGTGCGGATCGAGTCGTGAATGCCGTTGCTGGAATCAAATTATATGGTGCCCCGTTAATTATTGTCGATTTTGGTACTGCCACTACCTTCTGTGCGATTGCGGCTAATGGTGACTATCTGGGTGGAGCAATTGCTCCGGGGTTGGGAATTACCAGTGAGGCGCTCTTTTTGCGTACTGCCAAGTTGCCCCGGGTGGAGCTGATTAAACCCAAGAATGTAATTGGCAAGAATACCATTAACAGTATGCAATCAGGCTTAATCTATGGCTATGTTGGTCTGGTAGAAACATTAATTACCCGGATTAAGGATGAGATGGGGGTCAATCCAAAAGTAATTGCAACTGGTGGACTGGCAGAATTGGTGGCGAGTGAGACGAAATTGATTGATAAAATTAATCCATATTTGACTTTGGAAGGCTTGCAAGAGCTTTATCGATTGAATCAGGTATGAAAATGAGGTGGGATTATTAATACGCAGACACCAAAGAATGAGAAGGTTTTTTTAATTGGAATTAATCAGCAGGAAAAGAATAATCTGCATGATGAAGCTTGGGAAGAATTTAATCAGCTGGTGGCGGCGGCTGGTGGTATAGTGGTTGAGTCGCTCGTCCAAACACGTAGTACGCCCGATCCAACTTTTTTTCTTGGTTCTGGCAAAGCGGAGTTTCTGGCTGAAAGAGTGAGAGCAACCGAGGCTGAGCTGGTGATTGCACTTCAGGAATTAACCCCTTCACAGGTGCGACATCTGGAAGAATTAACTGAAGTGCGGGTGATTGATCGGACTAATCTGATTCTTGATATTTTTGCGCAGCGGGCACATTCTCATGAAGGAAAACTGCAAGTAGAATTGGCACAGTTGAATTATCTGCTGCCACGTTTGGGAAGAGCATCGGGTGCGTTTTCGCGTGCCGGTGGTGGCATTGGTGCGAAAGGACCGGGCGAGACTCCTTTGGAGGTCGATAAACGACGGGTGCGGGAACGAATCCTGCTGTTAAAACGTGAGTTAGAGAAGGTGGTTGCCCAACGCACCATTCAACGTCATTTACGTGAAAAACATCAGATTCCGACGATTGCTTTGGTGGGATATACTAATGCCGGAAAATCAACGCTCTTTAATGCTTTGACTAATGCAGAGGTACATGCTGCAGATCGTCTTTTTGATACTTTGGAACCAATAACACGACAACTGCGACTTGCGAGGCATGAAGAGGCAGTTTTAATTGATACGGTAGGATTTATTAGTAATTTACCACATCAATTAGTAGCAGCGTTTCGTTCAACACTGGAAGAGACGGTACGTGCTAATCTGCTGGTGGTAGTTTTAGATGCTAGTAACCCAATGATTGAGGAGCATTATGCTGCAGTGAAAGCCGTCCTGGATGAACTGGAGATTACTAATAAAGAAATGTTGATTGTCTTGAATAAAATTGATTTGATCACTCCTCAAACCGCAGTACAACTGATGAAAAAATGGTCGGGAGTGGCGATCTCCGCGAAAATTGGGCAAGGTTTGACAGAGTTATTAGCTGAGATTACCACCCAATTAAAAAAAGATCAGGAAGTCTGTCGACTCTTGGTACCTTATGGGGAAGCTGGAATGATTGATTATTTACATCAGCATAAGTTGGTTTTGGAACAGAACTATCTTGAACAGGGAATTGAATTAGTAGCTGAATTAGCAACTGATTTACGCGGAAAGTATGCCAAATATTTACAGCTAGAGGAGACACGATGTTAAGGATTGGTCAGGTAGAGTTGACAAATCGGGTGATACTAGCACCAATGGCAGGAGTTACGGATCTGCCATATCGGAAGATTGTGGCAGCGTATCGTCCGGGTTTGATCTACGGTGAGATGATCAGTGCAATGGCACTTCATTATCAGAGTAAGCTTACTGAGCAGATGTTGATCATAGCTCCGGAGGAACATCCGGTTAGTATGCAACTTTTTGGCTCAGATCCCAAGGTGATGGCAGAAGCAGCTCGTAAAGTGGCAGATTTGGGAGCAGATCTGATTGATCTGAATTTGGGCTGCCCAGTTCCGAAAGTAGTTAAACAGGGTGAAGGTTCGGCGTTGCTCACCAATCTACCGTTAGCACATGAGATTATGAAGGCAGTGGTGGCGAGTGTCTCAATTCCGGTGACGGCTAAGATTAGATTGGGTTGGAATCAAGCACAGATTGTTGCTCCAGAAGTAGCAGTAATGGCAGAAGAAGCAGGGATTGCAGCAATTGCAGTGCATGCTCGAACTAGAGAACAGTATTATCATGGAGTAGCAGACTGGAGTTGGATTACCAGAGTTAAGCAGAGGGTGAAGATTCCGGTAATCGGTAATGGGGATGTAGATTCTCCACTGAAAGCAGCACAGATGTTAGCAGAAACTGGTTGTGATGCAGTGATGATTGGACGAGCAGCCATGGGACGTCCGTGGCTCTTTGCTCAGGTAGCAGCTTATCTGGAAGAAGGAAGATTATTGCCAGATCCTGCGCTTGCCACACAGTTTGAAGTGATCTTAAAGCATTTAGAGTTGGCAGTTTCTTTTGCTGGGGCGAATCGCGGAATCCGGGAGATGCGGAAACATCTGGCTTGGTATTTTAAGGGTTTACCTAATTCAGCGCGTATGCGTGAAAAGATTAATCAGCTTGATACTTTATCAGAAGTAATCAAGGCTTTACAAGAGTATGCTTGGGAACTACAAGTTGAACTGGAGATAGCTCCAACGTTAGCAGCTATATAGTTTCCAATAAATTAGATCTTTA
>JBFYZC010000027.1:0-2675 GCA_041309705.1 Bacillota bacterium
ATAGCGAGCACTAAGGATTTTTCGCGATGATAAAATAAATTAGATCTTTTGGAAAGTATCAGCTTCCCCGGCATCAACCTAAAATTAATCAAAATTTATTCTTGGTCAAATATTTTGCCACTTCATCATACAAACCACTTTGATTGGAGTATTTCACATAATTCTTAAGCGTAGTCAGCCATTCCAAAGTTGATGGTTTAGTTTCAGAGATTACATTTAATAGATCTGGCATCTCCAGCGTTCGTTCAAGTCCAGTGCTGAGAATCTCGTCAACCACACGCTCCACTGCCAACTCCACCACATGCTCAATATCTGCTCCAGAATAAAAAGGTGTTAGTTTTGCCAGACTACGAAGATCAATCGCACCCACCGGACGCTCCGCTAGTTTCAAACGAAAGATCTCTTCGCGAGCGACTTCATCCGGTGGTGCCACAAAGATCAAACGGTCAAAACGTCCGGGACGTTTAAAAGCCGGATCAATATCCCATGGCATATTAGTCGCGGCAATAATCAAGAGTCGATCAGTATTACTATCGATTCCCTCAATTTCGGCTAACAGTTGATCCACTAAGGGTCGCAACAGTTCTGAAGTTGATTTGGCGCGGTGATAACCCAGGGCATCCATTTCGTCAAAGAACAGAATCGATGGTTTCTGCGCTCGGGCGGTAGCGAAGATCTCTTTCAACTTCTGTTCACTCATCCCCAGATAAGGATCGAGAATATCACTAATCTGAACTGATATAAAACGGGCTTGACATTCACCCGCAGTTGCTTTGGCAATATAAGTTTTTCCACAACCCGGTGGTCCATATAATAAGATTCCCCCGCCCACCTTCTTTTTAAATTTCTCAAATAAGCCCGGGGTCACAAATGGCTTGATGATCTTTAAGCTGATAATCTTTTTTAAATCCTCCAAACCACCCACATCTGCAAAAGTTACTGTTTTTACTTTTTCCTCTATAGGGATCTCTCTGGTTTGTTTGCCACCCTCGATTACCTTAAAGACTGCTTTCTGTGTAAGCTCGGGATTATTCTTTGCTGCTACAACTTTACTCAATAACTCTTTTACTTGTAATTGTAATTCCAGATCACCCTTGGTCAACGCTTCGGTTAAAGCTTCTACTGCCTCCAGATATTTTTTTTGCTCAAAATATTCTAACCCCAAGAGATACCAACCCAGAGCATTCTCTGAATCTTGATCAATCATTGTCTTTATCAAAGTGATTTTATCCATTCAATTAACCTCGTTTTTCCATCTTACAGATTACAGTCACAATCCAACTATAAACAGCAAATAATATATAAGTTACTAACACTCCCACAACTAAAGCCGGTTGTTTTAAATAATAAAACAATACTGTCAACCCCATCATCAATAACCAGAGCACCGCACCTCCGCCAATCTTCTCCACCCAAAGCAAAGGTTGCATCCACGGACGGGTTAACCGTTTTGAAGTTTCCAAGTACTCCAGTAAGAGCTTGTTGGTTGGATCAAGCAAAAATGCTTGACGAAAACTTTCATATGCAGCACGATAGTTATCAGAATGATATTCTTTCAGTCCAATCCAGATTAACTTTTTCACCTCATCATCTCCAACTACCATTAACCTTTTAATCATCTGCAACTCTTGTTCTACTTCATCCTTTGCCAAATAACGAATAAAATTATAATGTAAGACACTATCATTTTCTGGTTCCAAACGAAGTGCCTCATCTAATAACTGCAATGCCTTCTTCTCATGACCAGTCAGAAACATCAAATAACCATAAGCCGCCATTGCTTCTGCATGAACCGGATTAAGCTTTAATACTGTTAGCAATGCACTCTCTGCCTCGCAATATTCACGCATTGCTATGTAGATCTCTCCCAAGAGATCATATATTCTTTCCTCTGAGTAATTCATTGCCAAAGCAGTCTGACAGGCATTAATTGCCTCAGAATAAAGCTCAAGTCCATAATAGCAATATGCCAAAAGATAATGATAATATGAATTATTTGATGCAATGGATAATAATTCTTTCAAACAGGCTAATGCTGGTTGATAACGTCCTAGTCTGAGATAGTGCAAGGCTTCAGTTTTTAATTTCAATTCCAGCTCATTATTTAAATGCATTCACAATCCCCGTTCCCAACAATAAAAACACTATCTCAATCACTATTGCCGCTGCGATCCAGATCATCGCATCTCTCAACATTGGTTCAAATTCGCCTACTGTAACTAAATGTTGCTGATACTGCCGACGCAATAAAAACCGATATCCTAAATAAAACAATAATGCTACTCCACGAAAGCCCCAGCGTAAAATTTTCAGATTAAAACCAGCTACACTTCCACCCATCACTAAAACAGTTACTACTGCCTTCAACAACAATAAAAATACCCCTACCACAATTATTATAGAAATCATCTGTTTTTTTACTCGCAACCATTTCGCATTCTTCACTCCTAAAGCCACCAAGGGAACAATTCCTCCAAAAAAAGCTACATAAAACAGTTTATCAAAATTATAAGATTTCGTCTCGAAGTGACTATCTACACTCAAAGATGGTTGCAACAACTCTTCGTTCATCAAAATACACCTCATTTAAGTGATTTTTCCATCTTTTAATTATAAAGTAAATTACCACTTCTTGCAATCCCATCAAAGCACTTGCCACAAATCACCAAAGATGA
>JBFYZC010000028.1:0-15229 GCA_041309705.1 Bacillota bacterium
GTGTGCGCTTATGGGGACATTTGGCGCATTGCTATGCACTCAAGCAGCTTGCCTCATCATGTGTGCACACTGAGGACCACTGATGCTCCATGATCCAACTCTGAAATAGCACCCACTGACCCCCCCCCCTTCCGCAGGCACTGCGTACATAGGTGGCCATGACATCATTCACTGCATATTCAATTCCTGCCTGTTCGAAATCTTGATTATTATTCCCATATTGGTCAAAAAGTTTAAACAATTGTGAAGGAATTGAGGCTTCAGAGAGAAAAATCATTCGTTTAATCTGTGCTGCATTCAAAATTGGCATAATCCCCGCAACAACTGGCACGGAGATACCCATTTTTCTTATATTTTCTAAAAAATTATAAAAAACACGATTATCAAAGAAAAGTTGGGTGGTTAAGAAATCAACCCCCGCATCAACTTTCTCTTTCAAATAGCACCAGTCATCTGTCCAGCGGGTTGCTTCTTTATGTCCTTCAGGATAAGCAGCTGCCCCGATTGAAAAATCGCCCCGCTTACGAATCTGTGCTACTAATTGCGTGGCATATTGGTAATGTTCTGGTGGTGGTGTATAGTTTACTACTCCTTGTGGAGGATCACCGCGCAAAGCTAAGACATTTTTAATCCCTTGTTCATTTAAAGCATCCAAAATTTGCTCAAGCTCATTTGGAGAATGACCCACGCAAGTTAAATGAGCCACTGTTTCAATCTGATACTCTTTTTTTATCGTTGCAGCGATCTCAATGGTACGTGCTCGATTCGAACCACCCGCACCATAGGTCACACTAATAAAATCAGGCGCCAGTTCACGCAATTCAGCTACTGTTTGATAAACTGTAGTTAATGGGTAATCAGGTCGTGGTGGAAAAATTTCCAATGAAAAACTCGGTTTTTTTTGCGAAAAAATCTCCCTCAGGTACATTAATTTCTCCTTTCTAGTAGCATATATATCTATAAATAAAATTTCTTTAATCTAAATATGAATTTCAATTCCAGCTAGTTATATTTCGCCATTTATTCATAAAATCCTCTTCTTTAAACCAGCAGATTGCCCTAAACAAAACAAAAATCAAGGTCTTTGTCAGAGTAATCTCTGTTACCTTGATTCATTATTTTTCTGCAACTTAATTTGACAACACCAGCAAAATCTACCCTGTTCTTAATTAGACTTGTTTTTTTTAAAATTAATTAACACTGCAATTCCGATAACTAAAAAGATTAACCCAGTAATTCGATTAATTAAAGCAGGACTGATTACTTTAGCAATCATCATTCCTAGGGTGACCTCAAGCGTAACACAGGTTACCAGTGCAGCCGCTGCTGCCAAAAAAATCTGCCAACGTTTTTGCGGATGATTACTAGCATAAATCAAAGTCGCTACCTGAGTTTTATCTCCCAATTCCGCCAAAATAATAATTAAAAAAGTCGTACAGTAAGTAATAAGCTTAATCACAGTCTCACCTCATACTGGAGATCCAATATTTCCAATTACACCCGTTAGTAATAAAACTCCCAAAACTATAAAGGTTATGGCTGAAGCAATTTTAGTAACTGTGGGCGACAGATATCGTGCAATTAATGTTGAACCTATAATAATCTCAATTAGAGATGTAACAATCAAAGCACTTGCCGAACCTAAAGCAATCCAGAGAATATATAATGGCTTTGCACCTGCCAAAAGCAATGTGGTTACCTGGGTTTTATCCCCCATCTCTGATAACCAGACTACTCCAAACACTTTGGCAATCAACTTCCAGTCCAACCCTTCACCTCCTCAAATCAATGGTCTGTTTTCTCTCTCATACTATGAGCTGCCTTATTACTTTGACACATCTCTAACAAAAAAAGAAACCAGGCAGACCCTGATTTCTTAACTTAACTATATTTTTTTCTATAATGCACTCATTGCCAACATAATCTCTTGCGGCTGATCAATTAAAAAATCCGGTTTTTCTCTGGTTAATAAGGTTTTTGAATTATAACCCCAAGAAACAGCGATAATTTTTATCCCAAATTTTTTCGCCGCCCAAATATCCCGATCTTCATCTCCCACATAAAGCAGTTCCTGATTATCAATCCGATGTTTTTTACAAAGACGTTTTAAAATTTGGTCTTTTCCAAACAATGAACTATCGGAGTGAATAAAACTAAATAAATTAAAGATAGAATGTTTTCTCAAAAAAAACTCTATATTTTCTTGAGAATTGCTTGAGACAATTCCCAAGGTATACTTTTGAGATAATTCTCGCAAAACTGCTTCCATTCCAGGAAACAATACCGCTTCATTCTTAATATAATCAGTCAGTTTCGTTTTCGTCTCAAGTAAAATTTTGGGGATCATCCACATAGGAAGCTTCAATTTATGAAGTAATTTTTTCAAGCCAAGTTCACGTGCTGCTTTAGTGTCAAGTTGCACTTGATATTTTGGGGCAAGCTCTAAACCAATCTTCTCCACTAATTTAAAAGTATCCGCAATTGTTCCATCAAAATCAAAAATAATATATTTTTTCTTCATCTAACTCACCTCGAAACGCATCAACAAACTGATAAACAAAAACCTCTGATGTACAGAGGTAGATTAAAATACAATTGAAGCCGACAATCGGAATTGAACCGATGACCTGCGCATTACAAGTGCGCTGCTCTACCAGCTGAGCTATGTCGGCATGTACTGTTTGAAGCATTTAATATATTAACATAACTAGCGGTATTTTGCAAGTAGTAAAATAAATTTTTTTACTAATCACCGTTTCTGGCTCGCTACCACCCGATAACCACTGCCTTTCTCCCATTCAGTAACATTGCCAAAAACATCCTCCAGCTTCTTCTCCAGACTCTTGGCACCCTGCCTAGTTAAGATCACTGCTGCCAACCAGCCTTGTGAATTTAAATGCTGGTATGCTTGCTCCATCAACGGATAGATCACCTGTTTTCCAGCGCGAATTGGAGGATTGGTAACAATTAGATCAAATTTCATTTCTTGTACTGGGGTAAAACCATCGCCAGCTTTGATTATCACGTTAGAGACTCCATTTAAAGCAGCATTTTGAATGCTCAGATCAACCGCACGTTGATTAATATCGACCATATATATCTTACTTTCAGGCATCAGCTTCGCCAGAGTCAATCCAATCGGACCATATCCGCAACCCAGATCAAGTATCTGCTGAAAATCAGGGGATAAACGTAAACTTTTCAAAAGTAACTCAGTACCAGTATCCAATTTTTTCTTGGAGAATACTCCCGCATCCGTGTTTAAAACAAGTTGTACACCACGCAACTCAAGGGAGATCTGATCCAGATCGTGTTTTGATCCTGGCTGTGCTGAATAATAATGTTCACTCATCTCTTCACCCCATATAAAAAGCCCAGATATCGTCTGGGCTTTCAGTATCTTTAGTTTGTACCTTAAAATGCATTATAATGAATAAAAATTCTTGCTTCCGCAAAACTAGCTGCCAGTAAAAAGAGTAGTCCGTAGATAAAGATCTCTTTCTGATCTGGAGTAAACTTAAACTTCCAGAAAGAACGCGCCTTCTCCCACGACCAGGTAGTCCAGTTTGGCGCTGCCATCCAAGTAAATTGAGTTGTTGATGCCGTTAAAAGCAGATAAGCAAACCAGTACCATAAACCAAAGCGAGTAAATAAAAGCAATGGTCCAAAGACTTTATTATCTCCAAAAGGAAAATCTAACGAATTAGTACCGATTACGCCACCCCACATAATGGTAAGCAAGATCATATATACTAAACCGAGATTCCAACGTCCAATTTTAAAATAATTAAAGAAGAAGACAAACACACCAACAATCAATAATTGTTGTACGAAATATTCAATGGTTAACCAGGCAATCGCAAAGAAATTCTTTGGCGCAATCGTCCATACAATGATCTTCCATTTTTCACCAAAGGTCTTTAATGCCCAATCTCCTACACCTTTGTAAATATTTAGCTTAAATAATTTTTGTACCATAAAAGTATGGTTAAAACTATTTGATTGTTTAATCACAAAAGCAAAAGTTAACCAACTGATAATAAAAAGCAGCAACCCAAATAACAGATACCCACCAATCCGACGATAAATATCTTCACTAAATAAAAGATTATAAGTTTTCTTCAAAAACCCTTCCTTACCAGCCTTACTGACAGTTACTTCAGGTTTTTTGGGACTAACTTTTTCAGATGCTGTGGCATTATTGTTTGCCATTGCTTTCGTCTCTTTTTTCTCTTCTACTTTCAAATTTTCTCCCCCTTTTTTCTATTTAGATAACATAACAAATTATTTCTGCTAATACTACGAGTGCTATTGTTAATTCAAGTGTCTGAGACTGGAAAATCGAACGTATAGTTGACCATTTTGTGACCATTCCGACAACAAAACAGGATTAATATTCGCCAAAATTTCAAGTTTCCCTTCTAGGAAATCCAATTTGCTAAAATTGACTTCTTCAAATAACAGATTTTCTTAATTGTTCAAACAAAACTTTAGCTAAACCAAGCTCGTTTTCTGATAATTGCTTCGCTAGTTGCTCCTGAAAGAGTCCCTGAAAGTACTCTCCACCAAAACCACTCCCGAACATTTTGGTGGAACCCTGCATCGCGGTGAGCATCTGTTGTGCCAAGATGGTTTCAAACTGTTGACAGGCTGATTTTAATTTTTGCTCTTCTGGATTTAATTTATTTTGTTTACCTATATTTTCAATTTTTATAGCTTTAATCTCCATCTTTATCCTACTCCTTTACTTAAACTCTAATCTGCCATACAAAGCACCGGCTTCCTTCAATGCTACAATTACTGCAATGATATCCTGTGGTGTACTCCCAACCGCATTTAAAGCACGCACTACTCCGCCAATGGTTGTTCCAGCTGGCAGCAGTATCAACTGCCCTTGTTCTTCATTAACTTCGGTAGTTGAATTCTGGGTTACTATCGTCTCACCTTGGCTGAGTGGTACAGGTTGCACAACTTCTGTTTTATTTTCAATCTTGACCGTAATATTTCCATGTGTTACTGCTACTGGAGCTAATTTAACATTTGCACCCACTAAAATCGTTCCCGTACGCTCATTGATTACAACTCGCGCAATTTCATCCGGAATGATCGTCAAATTTTCAATCGCCGAAATCAACGAGATCGGATTATCACTATATTTCGGAAGAATTGTCACTTCGACCAAACCCATATCTAATGCTGCTGCTATTTTTTCCTCAATATTCTCATTAATCGTCCTTGCCAAACGGATGGCAGTCGTATAATCCGGATGTTGCAAAGCAAAACGTAGTTTATTACCATTAATCGGTTGCATTGCTACTTCGCGCTCAACAATTGCACCACCCGAAACAATTCCTACGGTAGGAATATTTTTCTGTTTTGAACTTCCACTATTACCTACCGCATATCCACCTACATAGACCGCCCCTTGCGCGACTGCATAAACCTTATTATCCGCTCCCACTAGAGGGGTTTGCAACAAAATTCCCCCTTGCAAACTTTTAGCATCACCCAGCGAAGAGACTTGCACATCCAGCGTCTCCCCTTGATGTAGATAAGGAGGTAAATTGGCGGTTAAAACTACTGCCGCAATATTTTTAACCTTCAAATCACTCAGCGAAAGATTAATCCCCCATTTCGCCAAGGCATTCGCCACTAATTGTGCATTTGCCTTGGAAGCATCCCCAGTACCATTCAATCCCACCACCAGACCAATTCCATTTAACTGATTGGCCCGCACTCCTTGTAGCTTGGCAAGGTCTTTTATTCTTACTGGAACTGCTTCACTAGCTTTTGCTGGTTGCACAATTCCCCAACAACATCCCAATAAAAACAGTCCTAAAAATATTTTTCTAGCTTTCATCCTTTTTACTCCCTTATCAAAATAACCACTGTACCAGACGAGTAAAGATCCCTGGCTGCTGGGTCTCGCCAATTGTTCCTTTACCTTGATACTCAATCTTGGCATCCGCAATATTGCTAGAAAGAATTACATTATTCAGACCAACATCGACACTTCGCGCCAATCCGCTAATCTTCAATAATTGATCTTCATTATTCACTTTTATCTGTTGCTTACCCTCCAAGACTAAAATTCCATTCTCCCGCACCTCAGTAATGGTCACGGTTAATTTCGCTTTCAGACTTCCACCCCGACTGGTACTCCCCTGTCCTTGATAAGTAGAATCCCAATCTGCTCCGATTAAAGGGAGTAACTGTGCTAAAACTCCTGTTCCGGGACCAATTCCCAGTGAACCTTTTTCACCATTAGAGGACTTTGCCTGTTGGGTTGCTGAGGCTTGCTCAACAATCATTACCGTCAAAAGATCTCCGGCGTGAAAGTTATTAGCTTGGCTACTATAAAGCGATCGACTTTGCTCAGTCCAGAGTGATTCTGCCCCAGCAACACTATTTATCACCATCGCTAAATTTATTAAACAGAAGATCAAAAGTAATAACCTTCTCATTTCAACCTCACCTCAGCTGTATTTGGCGCAATTACCTTTGCTAAAAATGTTTTATGGCTTAATGGATTAGTCAACTTGATCCATTGATCCACCCAACCATCACTTTGTGCAATTGCCATCGTTTTGAGCTCAAAAGCATCATCAACTACCACTACTTTTACTTCACTACCTTTAGCAATTAATGGTATCGTTTCAATCCGATCACTTGTCAAACTCATTCCAGCACGCATAGTTTGTGTTATTCGGTATCCGCTGGGCAACTTACCTATAATTTCTCGACCAGAATGCAACTCAAAGCTCACTACTTTAAAATCATGCTCCTCGAGAACTTTTCCTTTAATTAAAGTGCGTAACGCCTGATAACCAATTCCTTTGGCACGTAATCTGCCGCTGATATTTAAACTCTGCTTCACTTTTCCATCTGTGATTAGCTCAATTTTAAACAGAACTCTTCCCAGCTTAGTAAGTTTACTGAGTGGTGTCGCTTTGATCTCATATTCAGTAGCTGCAATGTTTATCGTCGAAGGCAAATTACTTAATTCAAGCCAGCTCTGCCATTCCACGGGACTTGGTAGTAGTTTTTCAGAAATTGCTGTTTTTATTTTTTCTGCGGTAATTGTAATATAAGTAGCCTCTACAACCACCTGATCTGGCATTTCTAATTCCCACAAATACTGAGATAATCGCTCCTGCAATAAAAGTTTTAAATATTTACGTGTAAAAATACGTTTCTCTCCCGCAAGTGGTGCTCTGCCTAATTTGATTGCTCCGATTTGCTTAACTAATCCTAAATCACCACCAGAGAGCTTAGCTAAATCAGCTAGTCTAATCTCTCCTTGCAGAACCTTCACTTGACTAGGGATGAAAATTTCCAGATCTTTAGTCGCTGCTCGACTAAGACTAGAAAATATCAGTAAAATTAATACCATCAAGATTGTCTTAAGTTTGACTTTTTCCATCAACAGATTTTACCGCCTTAGACTATTTGCAGTCTGCAACATCTCATCTGACGCCTGAATAGCTTTGGAATTAATCTCATAGGCACGTTGTGCCACAATCATGTTAATCATCTCTTCGACTACCTTAACATTTGACATCTCTAAACTTCCCTGTACCAATGTCCCAACTCCTTCACTTCCCGGAGTTGCAATTACTGGTTCGCCCGAAGCCCCCGTCTGTTGATACATATTTTTTCCCATATTACTTAATCCCGAAGGATTAATAAATTTCACTAGCTCAAATTTACCAATTTCTTGGGCTTCATTCTCTCCGGCAATAATTACTGAAACCGTACCATCTACTCCGATATCAATTGATTTAACTCCCTCAGGAATACTAATCTCAGGTTGGACAATATATCCTTCTGCCGTTACAAATCTCCCAGTAGCATCAATTTTAAAATTACCACTTCGAGTATACGCCATCCCACCATCAGGCGTCTGAATCTGAAAGAATCCATCCCCTTCAATCACTAAATCCAGTGGATTCTCCGTCTGCATAATATCTCCCTGAGTAAAAATTTTGGTGGTGGCTACTGGACGTGCCCCTAGCCCAACTTGCAAACCGGTGGGTAGCTGTCCGCCTTGAAACGAACTACTTCCTGCTGCTCGCAGTGTTTGATAAAGCAGATCTTGAAAATCAACCCGCATCTTTTTAAAGCCAGTCGTATTAACATTGGCTAGATTATTCGCAATGGTATCAATATTTAATTGTTGCGAAATCATTCCCGTTCCCGCTGTCCATAAAGCACGAATCATCAGTTTTCCTCCTCAAAATTTGATCATAAAAAAACAAACAAGACCACCAAAGCAAAGGGCGTCAAAATAACCCCTTCACCTCAAGGCAGTCTGTGGATCATGCTTTTCTTCTAAAGCTTTGGAAAGATCTCTGTCAATCGATCTTTCACGAAACCTCCGCAAGCGGTCCGGCTTCCATTGATCCTACACTTAACGAGCCAACTCGTTTACTGCCTTCCCTAAACTTTCATCCTGTGCCGTGAGTAACTTTTGATTGGATTCATAATAACGAGAGACCGTGATCATATTAATCATTTCACGAATCGCATTAACATTAGAGCGCTCCAGACTTCCTTGGATAATCTGAAATCCGTCAGTTAATGGGGTTGGTTGCCCACGAAAAAGATACTGCCCCTCTTTCTCAAGATTGTTAGCCGAAAAGATTTGCAAATAGTCTTTAACCTCGCCATTCTGAATTACCTCACCCAAAGCAGTAACCTCAAATTCCCCCTCAATTTTAATTGGACCTTGTTGTCCCAGCAACCTCGCCCCATCATGAGTAGATAGATATCCTTCCGTATCTTGAATAAAATTACCCGCTCTTATGTAACGTACTCCTCTTCCATCCTCAACTGCAAAGACTCCATTGCCTTGAATTGCCAAATGACAAGGGTTTCCCGTTTCATGCAGTGATCCATTGCTCAAATCGGCATAACGCCCAATTGTCTGTACCCCAATCCCCATTCTCCCTACCGGATAGTTTTCATTGCGGGAATACTCCTGCAACAGCATCTCTCCAAAAGAGCGCAAACTGACATTATCTTGCTTAAAACCAACTGTATCAACATTGGCTAAATTATTAGCGATCACATCCTGTCGTTCTAATCCAGCATTCATTCCACTGGCTGCGGTATAAATTCCTCGAATCACATTTTCACCTCCAACTGTTATTTTCATTCGATCTATATATCGGTAATAGTTCTTAAAAATTTATAGAAAAAACTCACCACCTTATAGATAGTGAGCTATACTATTTTTTATTTTTCAAAAATAAATTGTTAATTAAGGTATATATATTATATTTTCCGTCAAAAATCTTTCATTTTATCAAGTGAAAATATTCGCTTACTAAGGATTTTTAGCAAAGATAAAATGATTTATATTTTTTAGAAAATATATAAAATGAAATTTTATAATTTAAAAATTAATTTTTATTTAATTATTTTTCAGTCGGAACTGGTGGTTGAGTTGGTCTAATACTTGGAAATGGTGGTTGGGTTGGTCTAATACTTGGAAATGGTGGTTGAGTTGGTCTAATACTTGGAACTGGTGGTTGAGTTGGTCTAATACTTGGAAATGGTGGTTGGGTTGGCTCAGGCTTCTCTGCATTAACAATCGCAACTACTGAGATTGTTAACACCATTATTACTGCTAGACTTAAAAAAATTAATTTTTTGTAGTTCATCTCATTTCAACTCCTTATTTTATTAAATAATTGAAGCATGATGTATGGCAAATTGGTCTCAAACAGAATTTGAACGATCCTCCTTTTTTAATAAATTAAGGCTCTTATCGTGTTTTGGACTGATGTTAAATTATAATTAGTAGTAAAGCTTTGATATCATTGGATTTTCACTAAATACAACTACGAATTTGATAAACCCTAATTTGATAAGGATTTAAAGAGATCCCATTCGTTCATCAGTCCGGTTTCCGATAAGAGCCTAAATTAAAACTCAACTTGCCTGTCCATAATATTCTTTATATTTTATTAAATTCCTTTTTATTAATATATTTTAATTATTTAAACAATAGTATTTAAAAATAACTATAACACTTATAAAAATAAAGTCATCTTAAGCAGCCCATTCGTTTTGCAAACATTGACCTTCAAATAGTCATTAGTCAAGTACAGTCATTTCTACTGAAAACAATTGTTGTTCATTAATGTAAAAACTTTTTAAATTCATTCTTTATAATCTTGATTAGCTTGTCGAACAGCTTTATCAACTCTATTGTACCTACATAAAAAAACCTCCCGAATCAGGAGGTCTCAATAATTTATTTTACATTTTAATGTTTTAGCCATTTAGCCGCAATAGCACCTGAAAGATTCTTGAATCTTTGCCAAAAATTCCCCGTAAATATTTTTCCAAAAAATGAATCTAATTCACGTTGACGATTTAATTCCTCAATAATCTTAGTTAACTTCTTCGGGTCATGTCGAATAATCTCAGTATCACTAATTAATTTCTCTCCATACGGAGTAGCTCCCAACGCTTTAATCTTTTCAAAGTCAGCCATTACTGGAGTTGACCCTTCCATCGCATAAATCTCTAAACTTTTAGCCGAAATCTTGGCAGTATTTACTAACATTAAATCGACTAAACCTTCGCCCGCATGTTCAATAATTGCTTTTAGATGGTCACTTGCCGAATAATGATTCGTCTCTCCAGGTTGGGTCATCGCATTACAAATATAAATTTTAAGTGCTTTGGTAGCACGCAAAGTCTCGGCTAGCTCATTAACCATTAAATTTGGAATTACACTGGTATAAAGACTTCCCGGACCTAAAATCACAATCTCTGCTTCACGAATTGCTTTCATTACTGCCGGCAAAGTCTTACAATTCTCTGGCTCTAAAAAAACCCGTCTAATCCGACTTGAGGAATGAGGGATATTCGACTCTCCGCTTACAATCTGCCCGTTTGCCAGTTCCGCCTTCAGGACAACATTTTCCAGTGTAGCTGGGAGCACACGCCCACGTACCGCTAAAACCTTACTTGATTCACGCAAGGCAGTTACAAAATCACCTGTAATATCAGTCATCACCGTTAAAAAAAGATTCCCAAAATTATGCCCCGCCAGATCCGAGTTTCCTTCAAAACGATACTGCATCAGTTGCTCCATTAGTGGTTCGAGATCTGCCATTGCTACTAAACAACTCCGAATATCTCCCGGAGGCAGAATCCCAAAATCACGTCGCAAACGCCCTGAGCTTCCTCCATCATCAGCGACTGTCACTACGGCAGTCAAATTACTGCTAATCTCTTTCAAACCACGTAAAATAGTTCCTAATCCAGTTCCACCGCCAACCACCACGATTTTTGGACCTTTAACAAGCTTTCCGATTCCAGTTTTAAAGTTATAATTAGTTAAGCTCAAACCCAATTTTTTAATAAATCGATAAGTAACCACCAGATTAAAGATAGTTCCTAAAATTATCAACAGGATTCCAATCACAATTAGCAGATAACCTGTATAATTAAGATTATTCCAAAACCCCACCGCGGTTAAAATACCAATTACAATCAAGCAGGTACTAATCAATAAACCAAAAATCCAAACTGTAACTGGTATCAACAGTCGTTTTCTTTTGGTCATCTCCAAAAAGATATCCCCCTCTATCATGGTTGGCTCTATGGTGAGTGGATTATTAACATTCTTTATTTTTTTCACTGCTTCCGGTCTCACGATGTTCAACTGCAACACGATACCCTTTATTGCGTAAAAACTCACCTATTTTATTAGCAATCGCTACGGAGCGATGTTGCCCGCCAGTACAACCAATTCCAATTATTAAACTGGTTTTGCCTTCATGAACATACTGTGGCGTTAAGAAATCAAGTAAATCATATAGTTTTTCCATAAAACGCATTGCCATCGGCCATTTAAAGACATAATTGGCAACCTCAATGTTATTCCCATTTAATGCTCGCAAAGAATCTACGTAATGTGGGTTTGGTAAAAAGCGCACATCAAACACCAGATCAGCATCTAATGGAATTCCTTTTTTAAACCCAAAAGAAACTACGGTAATTAACATCTTTTCGTCTTGCTTCAAATCGCTATAATTTTGAGCAAGCATCTCGCGCAACTGCTTTACTGAAAATTCCGAGGTATCCACCAATAAAGTCGCTTTGCCACGAATCTCTTCCAAACGTTTTTTTTCAGCCTGAATTCCCTCTGAGATACTACCCTTAGTTGAAAGCGGATGCCGGCGACGACTTTCTTTGAAACGTCGAATCAACATCTCTTCTCGCGCCTCTAAAAACAGAATCTCATATTGCAAGCCGTGTTTTTCTAAATTTTCCAATGCTTCGTTAACATCGTCAAAGAAACTACCTCCACGAATATCAACCACTAATGCTATTTTATTAATTTTCCCATCAGATTGTGCACAGAGCTCCGCAAACTTTGGAATTAAAATAGGGGGCAGATTATCAACACAAAAATATCCCAAATCTTCAAAACATTTGATCGCTTCAGATTTACCAGCACCAGATAAACCGGTAATAATTACAAATCTTACGTTACCAGGCATTAAGACACCATCCTTTTGCAAGATGAAACTATTATTCTCGTTTTTACCGACTTTTCCTGCATTTCAAAAAGAACAGCTATTTATAGTTTAATGCTGTTCTCACAATGATTACCTTCTATTTCTTCCAATCATTTCCTGCCATCAGTAATTATATTTATTTCTACACTTCCCGCACATTAATAATCTGTTCTGCACTAAGACCCGCTGCTTGTGCTGAATGTACTCCAGCTTCAAGCTTGCCAACCGCTTCTGGTTTATGAGCATCACTTCCGATGGCAAATTTGACTCCCTGACGTGCTGCAGTTTTAATAAAATCAGTTGATTTTACCCCATGCTTGGCATTAATCTCCAGTGCAGTCTCATTTTTAGCACAGGCGCGTGCCAATTCGGTGGTGTCAATACTTATTTTTAAACCGGGATGGGTAATAATATCAATTTCATTACGATAAATTGCTTCCACAATCGACTTGGTATTACGAATTCTTGCTTTTTCATGTTGTCGTGGTCCAAGTTTTGCTAAGAACCATTCGGTAGCAAACTCAAACCCATCTTCGAAATTCCTTGGTCTTACTGTTAGATGAAATCCCGCCAGTACCTGATCTAATTTCCGCTGTAGCTCTAACGGGACATCTAGCTCGCCTTGATAGCTAATAATATCCGCTTCTACTCCAGCAAAGATCTTTAAACCAGAAAACTCCTGCTCGACTCGTTTGGTTTCTGCCATCATCATTTCAAAATCTTTCAGCGAACTCATCTTACCATGACCCCAGTTAGCTGGCCCATGATCGGCAATTCCCAATATCTCCAAACCGGCTTGCTGGGCTGCTTCGGCGTTCTCACGAATACTCCCTTTAGCACGCGAAACTTTAGTATGAGTATGTAGATCAGCAAAGACTTTCCACATTTAAAATCATCCTTTCCTGATTCTATTATACCCAAACTACAGCTTCTAAATAATTCTATTAAAAAGCAGAACCTACCAGAGATTCTGCTCATCCATTTATGAGACGCGATTTCTTTTTTTATCATTAAAACGTTCTAAAGCCAATTCAATCAAACGACTGATCAACTCGGTATAGCCAATTCCGCTTACCTCCCAGAGTTTGGGGTACATACTGATCTTGGTAAAACCGGGCATGGTATTAATCTCGTTCACATAAATCTGTCCCGAATCCGGTTCAACGAAGAAGTCCACCCGACCTAAACCAGCTGCATCCACTGCTAAAAAGGCACGTACTGCCAGTTCTTGAACCTTACTAGTTAATTCAGCCGAGATTTCTGCCGGAATCGAGAGCTTAGAATTATTCAAAACATACTTCGCCTCATAGTCATAAAATTCTGAGCAGGGAACAATCTCTCCTAGTACGGAAGCACATGGTTCGTCATTACCAAGTACCGCACACTCGATCTCCCTTCCTACTAGCATCTGCTCTACGACAATCTTGCGGTCATACAAGCACGCCAGATCCATTGCCTGTTTTAATTCCTCCAGATTATGCGCCTTGGAGATTCCCACACTCGAACCGAGGTTAGCTGGTTTCACGAAACAAGGAAAACCCAGTTTCTCAGAGATCTCACGCTGCAACCGTTCGGGACTGGTTTCCCATTCCTTACGCAGATAAGCGAGATACGGACCAACCGGCAGACCATACTGGAGAAAAACTGTCTTCATCATTGCTTTATCCATCCCGACTGCTGCTCCCAGTACTCCGCAGCCAACATACGGGAGTGCTGCTAATTCCAACAGACCCTGCATTGTCCCATCCTCACCATAAGGACCATGCAAGATTGGAAAGATCACATCCACTCTTTCCTTTAATCCGGCTAAGATCTCACCTTTAGTGTTACTCAAAGCCAGCTCCGAAGCATTAAGACTCTGACTCTCTCCTAACAGACGCACCTGTAGTTCCTGGCTCTCCACCAATGGTACTGGTGATTGTCCGGGTAACCACTGCCCCTCCTTGGTGATTCCAATCGGATATATCTCATATTTCTCTTGATCAATTGCACTCAAAACCGAATTTGCCGAAAGTACCGAGACTTCATGCTCGCCTGAGCGTCCTCCATAGATTAACCCTACTCTTATCTTTGCCACGAAGATTCCCCCAGAAAAATTAATTTGCTATATATTTTTCAAAAGATCTAATTCATTTTATCTTCGATAAAATAAAAGCTCTTTATTGTAAAGTATATAAATGATTCGCTTTTAGTCATTTTTTTCCTTTTGAATACTAAATATTTTCAGTCCTAATGATAAAAAGTCTTCTTGATCAAGAAACCTCCAACTCTTCCTTTAACTCTCGATACTCCGCTAAATCAATCTCTCCCCTTGCCAGACGACGTTTCGCAATCATCAGTGGGTCTTCCTGAGCTACCACATCCAACTCGCTCTCTGCGGTCTGCTGTCGCTTCCGCAACCGCATCCACAAGAAAGCTCCTCCTGCTAATCCCAGATAAAAAAGCCAGCTTTTCACTCCCCACGGGGCATAAAGCAAGAGATCCCATAATTTTAAACCAAGCGAAGGCAGAAAGAGAAAGACTAACCCAATGCTCCCGATGAAAATCCAGCTTTTCAGACTCATGACACACTCGCATCCTTTAAAAACAAATTACTTCAGCTTTATTTTATGCCAAGCTTACCATGTTTATCCTAAATCAATAAAATTTTTCACATGATTATGATAGAGACGCACTGCCGTGCGTCT